>VBFM01000506.1:3547-4149 GCA_005882595.1 Chloroflexota bacterium | reverse complement strand
AGGATCAGCATCGTGTAGTGCCCAATCAAGGCATACGCCGTTCCGCCTTCAATGCCCTGATGCTCGGAATCATCAGTACCGTAATCCTGGGGTTGAGCGGTGCCCTGAGCTACGATCTGACCTTCTCACTGAGCGCCCCGTTCATGAAAGGTCTGGGAGATAAGCTGGGCGACGCGCTAAACTTTGGGCTGCTGGTTGGAGTGAGCTTTGGTCTGATCACAGGATTGCTGGCGGGACTCCTCAATGGAGGGGTGGCCTGTATTCGGCACTGGGTTCTGCGCTTCCTCTTGTGGCGTGCAGGATCGATGCCCTGGGACTATCCGCACTACTTAGATTTCGCTGCCGAACGGATTCTGCTGCGCAAAGTCGGGGGTGGCTACCTGTTCATCCATCGGCTCCTGCTTGAACATTTCGCCTCACTGGAAACCGATTCAGTCGATATGCTGGTAGCGACTTCGGGCGAGACATCACCGATTTTACCATCTCCTGCTTTAAGAGAACCATCTGTGCAGAAAGTTCTGCCTGACCCAGCCGCGTCAAGGACCCCTCAGGCTCTCAGAGCCGTTCTCTCTAAGGCTCCACCTCAGGCTCCACGACTCCTG
>VBFM01000506.1:2730-3285 GCA_005882595.1 Chloroflexota bacterium | reverse complement strand
GCCAGATTCAACACTCAAAGCCAGCAAAGACCTGCATTTTATAGGTGACACACTGGTGCGCATCTCGCGCGTACTGCACGAACAGGCTCGTCAGTTAGAGGCAGCGGTCGAAGGCACGTATGCCAGCGAGCGGGGTGATCCTCGTGTTCAATTGCTCAGCGATGCCCTGAGTGTCAGTCGTACAGCTGACCTGGAACTGGGACGCGTTCACCTGGCTGCAAAGCGCGTGCTACTCGCATTGCAAGAACAGTTCGGCAGCGGGCAGCACGCCTCCGTTCCAACTCCCACACCACCTGCGCAGCCCGCATCAGCTGCCATCCCTGACCACGAGCGTGAGGCCCTGACCACGAGTATCAACAATCTGGAACGCAAACGCAGCGAACTGGAAACCCTCTACGACATCGCGCAGGATCTCAATTCAACGCTCGAGTTTGATGAAGTGCTACGCCTGGCTCTGGACAAGGTCATCAGTGTCGTTGGTGCAGAGCGGGGCTTCATCGTCCTGGTCAATCCTGAAACAGACCAGCTTGAGTTTAAGATCGCTCGTGATAAGCA
>VBFM01000506.1:0-2633 GCA_005882595.1 Chloroflexota bacterium | reverse complement strand
CATGATGGCTTATGACATTCGTTCTATTATGTGTGCACCTTTAATCGTGCGTGGCAACTGCATCGGCGCAGTGTACGTGGATAGCCGCCTGTTTGCGAGCCTGTTCAACGAGAAGACCCTCGAGTTGCTGCTCGCCTTCTGTAACCAAGCTGCCATCGCCATCGATAATGCCCGGCTCTTCAGCAAGGTCAACGAAGATAAGCAGTACATGGATAACATCTTTGCCTCGATGGCGAACGGCGTCATCACCACGAACTCTGCCGGCATCATCACGACTTTTAACCTTGCGGCATGTTATATCCTGGGGCTGGACCCTGCGCAGGTAGTGGGCAAGCACTACCAGGAAGGCTTTAAGACGTTACCACAGGTTCGTCTGGCTGACCTGCTGCACAATGCTCCCCTGCAGCACGAGCATGGCACGATCGTCCCCCATTCGATCGACTGTGTTATTCCAGGACGCGGTGCGGTCAACCTCGACTTGCACGTCTCTTCCTTGCGCGTTCAAGAGACGGGAGCCCCCATCGGCATGGCATGGCGCTTGTCATTGATGACCGTACTGATATCAAGCGCGCCAAGGCCGAGACAAAGGAAATTCGCGACATCTTTGGGCGCTACGTGCATCCCAGCGTCGTCAACCGACTTATTGCTGATCCGCAGGCCTTGAACCTTGGCGGAGAAACCAGAGAGATCACCGTCCTCTTTGCCGATATTCGTGGCTCTACCCGTTTAGGTGAGATCACACCACCCGAACAGATGATGAATTTACTCAATGGCTACTGGGAGAAAGTGGTCGAAGCCATCTGGAACCAAGGAGGCACCATCACTGCCTTCCTGGGCGATGGACTGATGGCAATTTTCAATGCCCCGCTAGCGCAGGAGGACCATGCCTTGCGCGCCGTGCGAGCTGCTCTAGGGATGCGGGAGGGCGTGCTCGCATACCAGCGCAATATCCTCCCGGAACTGCATGTGGCGTTCGGTTTTGGCCTCAACACCGGTCAGGCAGTGGTGGGTAATCTTGGTTCAGGCCGTATGCAGAACTACACGGCCATTGGCGACACCGTTAACGTGGGTGAACGCATCCAGGGCAAGGCTTTGGACAACGACATCCTGATCAATCACACCACCTTCCTCCAGGTGCGCCAGTACGTGCGCGTGGAAAAACTTGCTCCTCTGTACGTAAAGAATAAGACAGAGCCTCTGGATGTGTTTCGTCTAAAGGGATGGTTGTGAGATCACAACTGGTTTCGTAGCACAAACCCAAACCACTCATAGAGCCGGCGCGCGTAGGTGTTATCGTTCTGCGTATTGAGCATACTACGCAGCACCCGCTCCCGCTGGAAAAAGCGTATCGCCTCAGCCAGCAGATGCGCCCCGATACCTCGCCCTCCCACCGAAGGATGGACGGCGGTCAACAAAGTACTCGGGTGCTGGGCGAAAACGGCGGAGGGCAAACAGGCGTGAGAGGGGCAACGGCACCTCTTCTTGCGCAACCACGAAGACCTATCTGCCGAGGATGAACAGAGTCGAGCGCTGTTAGCGGCAGCCCTTCCTGAGATCGAGCTGGCGTGGCAGCTCACAGAAGCCTTGTGCTCCTGGTATGCGACCGCTTACGCCACCCGAGCCTCGGCGGGCTGAGATACCTGGATCGCCGCCGTCAAAGGGAGCGGGCCCAAAGAGTTGTGCCAAGCCTTATCCGCCATCCGCAATTGGCGACGGGAGATCCTGGCGTTCTTTGATTTTATGCCGACCCGCCTCTCTAATGGTTTTGTGGAAGGCGAGAATGGTAAATGACCTGAAGGATCGAACGAGAATACTGGGTTGAGGGCCATCGCGTCGAACATTGAGGGCAAATTTTTTGCGCTCAATGTTCGACATCATTTCCAATGCCCAGCTTCTTTTCATGCAGCAGAATATTTTTCAGTAGAAAAGAGGTAGCACAGATTTTCATCTTTCACATCGAAGGTCCTGCTCCAGAAGCGGTTCCATCCGTGGTGCATCGCCGCAAGGCTGAGCGTGTTTTTCCCCGAAGGCTGGGTCTTGCTCACTTTCGGTGGAAAATCTCATCAGCAGGCGAGAGTGAAAAGCTTTATTGGCTTCAGGAGCGATCTCTTGCTGTGCTGTTATAGCTCGATGATAATCAAATCACCGAAAGTGAGCAAGACCCTCAAAAATCGTCGAACTTTCACGCTATTTACTACTGCTGTTCACCATCTACCAGATCACCACTGCCGATATGCTGGCTGTCACTGCTATAGAGGGAGGACACACCGAAGGTGCCGGCTGTTACCGGCTGCCCGTGCGTATCGGTGAAGTCGCTGACTGGAAAGAGGGTCGCAAGCTGAGCCCTCACGTACACCTCTTCATAGCCGGTGTTGTCGCTGATAGCGCGATCCGATGATCGCACGACAAGCAGAACGATAGGTGCAGGCGGCGCTCATGCTCCCTGAGCAGCACTTGGAAGAGAACACCTGGAGACGCTGGCAGGTCTGAACCGCTTCACACATCGGTGGGAGCTTCAGGAAAGGAAACGCGGGCCGAGTCGTTGTTGGTATGCATCCTGTGTTCTTTGAGAACATCCTCGGTCAAAACCATCCAGCACATCTTGTTTCCTGCGCTCGAAATCGTCCTGGCTT
>VBFM01000070.1:9771-16056 GCA_005882595.1 Chloroflexota bacterium | reverse complement strand
CAACGACACCCTGCACATACAAGGGAATGAAGAAAACGGCACCGAATAGCCCCATGCCAAAGATGAAGGTGACCAGTGTCGAGACAGCGAAGATGCTATGCTTAAACAGGCTCGGCGCAATAATCGGTTGCCCATCACGCCGCTCCAACCACGCTTCATAGATCACAAAGGCCACTCCCATGACCAGCGAACCTGCCAACAGACCGATAGTTTGCGGCGAAAGCCACGCGTATTGTGAGCCTGCAAAGGTAAAGCCCAGCAGTAATGGCACAGTACCCGCGACCAGCAACGCCGCTCCAATATAGTCAATCGACACCTTTTGCACCTTCCCACGCAGTGTCGGCATGAGGAAGATCAGCACCAGCAACGCCAGGATACCTACCGGCAGATTCACATAAAAAACCCAGCGCCAGGATGAGTATTGTGTAATCCATCCGCCCAGCGCCGGACCAATAATGGCGGAAAGCCCAAAGACAGCGCCGGTCACCCCTTGCCACTTGCCGCGTTCACGCGGTGTAAAGAGATCACCAACCACTGCTATGGCGATAGGTGTCAGCGCGCCCGTGCCAAGCCCCTGGAACGCACGGAAGGCAATCAACTGGTTCATCGACTGTGACGCGCCTGAAAGCGCGGACCCCACCAGGAAGAGGACAATGCCAAACAGAAAAATGGGTTTGCGCCCGAACAGGTCGGACAACTTGCCGTAGATCGGCACCGTCACCGTTGATGCCAGCAAGTAGGCGGTTGAAACCCAGGTATATCGATCAAAGCCGTGCAGATCGGCAATCACGTGCGGCAAAGCCGTAGCGACAATCGTCTGATCAAGCGAGCCGAGTAACATCACCATCAGTACGCCAAACATCGTGAGCAGGGTATCACGCCGCGAATAGCGCGGCTGCTCAAACTCTTCGACGACTCTCGCTGAGCGCTCCGGTGGGAGATCAGTCACACCAGACTGATTGGTCATGGTTTTCATACGAAATTTAATCCTTCTGAACTGCTGCTATGCCTCTGAAGGAGAAATGCCCCAGATGCTTCTCAATGAAAAGAATGTGAGGCAATTCTCGCTTTGGTAAGCTACCCCTACTCAATACTCATCAAAATGCGCTGGCAGGATCATCTGTCCTTTGAGCTGTGCTTCCTGCTGCGTTTAAAAGAGTCAGAAGCCAGGAAGCTCAATCGACCCAACCTTGAAGTGAGCCACTGATCCAATCCGTAATAGCGCCCGGCGGAGAGGAAGAGCAGCAAGGCAAAGATTATCACGTACGGAAAGGCGGTGCCTATATCGGTACTGGAACCTGCTATGTAGGGTCCCCCAAAGCCTTCAGGCACTGCCCATATACCGAGTGACAGGAATATACCAACGATATACGTCAGGTTGCTCAAGATGCCCAGGATCAAAAAGAGCGCGATAACGCTCTGTGTTGTGGCTAAGATGCGAGCAAGGAGCAACGGATTGACACTGACAAGCTGACCCCAGAAGGAGATCCAGATCTGGATGAAACCGGGTTGACCACCCTGTGCAGCTGTAACTTGCGCAACGAATGCGTTTTGAAACTGGGGTTGCCACGACAAGGTAGCGGCAACGACCCAGACCAGGCCGAAGATGATACGCGCGATAGCGACCCCTTTTTCTCGCCAGTTCATCGGTATAGAACGACGTGACGAGGCAGGGCTTCGACGCAGAGGTGACGTTTTTGAATTGCTGATCATGTAAGTTATCCTTTATATTTCTTTATCTCAAACAAATTTGAGCGTACTTATAGCTCATTAGCGGGGATGTGTATTGCATAATGCTATATCCCATTGTCTTACATAATCAGATTCGCGGGAGGTTACACATGTCAAACCACCCAGGCCTGGCGGATGTCGCGACCAAAGAGCAAGATCAGAGAAGTTTTTTCTGCGAATGTATGGTAAACTGTTCGTGCTCACGGCATGTGTGGCGCAGAACGTGCCATCCCGCGGCCTAGCGTTGCCGCATTCCGCACGCTCACTCCTGGCACGTTCCACGCGAAACAAGGTGGAATGTTGTTCACGTCTGATACATCGGAGGTAGAAATATGAGCTCTCTCTTTGAGGGAAGGGAGTCTGACTCCCCGTATATAGAAGCGGTCTGGCGTGGTCGGGCCGGCAGCGATTATGCTCCTGTTTGCCCAGCCTCTAACCGTTGGCATCTGCTCTTTCTCAGGCAGAATGGAAGGGTCAAAGTCTCCGTGGAGGGACCATTGACCAAAGCGACTCCTGTCACCCAGGCCGAGGGGACCGAGTGGTTCGGTGTCACGTTTCCGCTTGGCACCTTTCTGCCCTCTGTGTCCATCAGAAATCTCCTGGATGAACAGGCCATTCTGCCTCTCGCCGCGAAAACATCCTTCGAGCTTGCCGGATCGAGCTTCCAATTTCCTGACTATGACAATGTCGAGACGTTTGTCGAGAGGCTGGTGCGCGAGGATTTGCTGGTTTTTGATCCAATCGTGAAGGCGGCCTTAGCTGGCCAACCGCCGGAGATGTCGTTGCGTACGGTGAGGCGTCGTTTCTTATTGGCAACCGGGTTAACGTACAAAGTGATTGCGCAGATCGAACGCGCAAAGCAGGCTGGGGATCTGCTGGAGCAGGGCGTTTCGCTCCTTGAGACGGCCTATCAGGCTGGCTATGCCGATCAGTCGCATATGACCAGATCACTCAAGCATTTCCTAGGGCAAACGCCTGCCCAGATAGCTCAGATCAGGAAGCCGAAATAGCTGTCCATTTTGTTCAAGACAAGCTCCTTTTGGCTCTGTTATGATAGAACCGTTGAAGGTTTCCAATCATGCCAAGAAAAGGAGTATCCCATGAGGAAAGTCATTTCATTTATGCATGTCTCGCTCGATGGCTTCACGACAGGACCAAACGGAGAATTGGAGTGGGCTATCGTGGACGAAGAACTGAACCCCTATGTCGACGCTCTCTTCAGGAACGTCGACACGGCTCTCTACGGACGTGTCACCTATCTGGGAATGCAGAGTTATTGGCCAACAGTACTCACGGACCCAGAGGCTTCGCCACGCGACCTCAAACACGCTCACTGGGTCGAGAATGTCTCCAAAATCGTGTTTTCAACCACGCTCTCTCGCGCGGAATGGAAGAATTCACGGCTGGTGAAAGACCACATTGCGGAAGAAATCGCATCACTCAAACAACAGCCTGGCCTTGACCTCATGATTTTCGGGAGTCCCAGATTGACCCATACGTTTATCCATCTGGGCTTGATTGATGAATACCGCCTTTTTCTCAATCCGATTGTCTTAGGTGGTGGAATCCCGCTCTTTCAAGACATCAAGGACTGGATGAAGCTGAAGCTGCTCGAAGCAAAGACGTTCCAGGCGGGGGTAGTTGGACTTCACTACCAAGCAGTCAGGCCATAACCGGCATGTCTCCTCAAACTGCTTCACAATGAAAAAACAACCCGATGGGGAGCTTTAGTGTGTTAAAGCTCCCCATCGGGTTGTTTCCCACTACCAGCTCATGCTCTTTATGACACAATGACAGTTAGATTCATATTCGGGTGAACGGTACAAAAGATGTGGTAGGTGCCGGCAGTTGGGAATGGCCCTATTGAAACCGGGCTGCTCGTTTCTTGCACATTGTTGACGGTTGGCGCGCCAGACTCCTTCATAGGAACCTGGTTCCCGTTGACCCATGAACCGTTGTCTAAAATGTGCAATGATTGAGCAACGGGAACAACCTGTAGATTTGAGCCTTTCACCACATTCACGCACGCTTCCTGGAACGTTGTTACCAGGGTATGCACCGTTCCATTGGCGCAGTTCCCATTACCGCCACCGCCGGTGGTCGGAGGGTTGCCGCCGCTGGTTGCAGGAGTGCCTCCACAGGCTGCTAACAAAATGCTGCCGAGTGCGAATAGGGCAACAAACATGCCCAGAACCCGCCATAGTTTTCGATTCATCGCTTTACTTCCTCTCATGATATCGATGCTGTGTTGTTGTCTTTTTGTTCCTTCTCGCAAGATGTGGCTCAAGCATACTTCTGTGCTACTCGCCACCACACCAGATATAGCTCAGAAGGAAGCAGGGCGCATCGTCAGAATCATCTAATTCTAGACCGACCGGGCGAAGCCAGGATGAGGTGGCATGGTTGCAGGGCTGGGCAGCAAGAAGAGTGTGGTTTGTTGGCTGTATGAATAGGGAGCTGCTCCGGTCGGTAAGCGTTCACTTTTGGGTATTATGAGGAAGTATTTCCATAAATGGTTTGTGAAGCCATTTCTCTGAAATTAATGCTCTTCTGGCTTCGTCCCAACATGCACCGCGACCATTCCGCCGCTGAGACGATAGAAGCGTACATCACTCCAGCCCACCTCTTCCATGATAGCTTTCAAGGCAGGCGCGTCGGGGAAGGTTGTGAGAGAATTTGGCAGGTAGTTGTATTCTTCAAAGGCCTTGCCGATGATGGCACCAAATAACGGAGCGACCCTGTAGAAGTAGAAATGGAAGAGAGAGCCGAAAATTTTGCCAGGTGGATGACTGATTTCCAGGCAGACGACCCGTCCTCCGGGTCGCACCACGCGCAACATTTCACTGAACCCCTGCCGGATGTCGGTTAAGTTACGCGCCGTGAAAGCGGAGCAGCAGCCATCAACGCTGTTCTCCGGCAAATCGATATGCTCGGCATCTCCTGGGCGCAGCTCAATGCGATCTTGTAGTCCTAAACGAGCAACCTTGCTGCGCCCTACCTCAAGCATTTCCGGCGTAATGTCCATACCGATCATACGTGTTCCTGGTTTGGAACGGCGAATCACCGCGATGGAGAGATCCGCTGTTCCTGTGCCCAGGTCTAGCCCTACTTCGCCGGTTGAGAGCGCCAGGCGGCGTGCTGCAAATGCACGCCAACGTCGATCCAGCCCAAAACTCATCAAGCGATTCAGGAGGTCGTAGATACGAGCAATTCGTCCGAACAGGCGCTGTACGTAGGCGCGTTTGCCGCCTGTCTCACGAAATTTTTCTTCTAAAGGGTGCTGTGCATTCATCACAATGTCCTATCCTCTGTGGTGGCTCACTTTCATGCTGCCACCAATTTACACACCAAACGATTTCGCTAGCGCTGCCACCCCAATTCCTAACGCCAGCATCGCTCCAAACTGCAGATGCAGGGATGCAGTGCGCTTGATAGCAATGGCAAAGGCTTTACGGTCAGTGGCCATCAGAACCGATCGTACATTGCTAAACGCCAGGGGAAAGGTGATCCAGACCACCAGGCTGTAAAGCGGCAGCAACCTGACCAGGACAAAGAGCGTCACTGCTACATAACTTCCTATAAGCAGAAAAGCATGGAAGCGCTGACCAAATGCCTGACCGAAACGCACAGGCAGCGTTCGCTTATGAACCGCCAGGTCGTCCTGGTAGTCGCGCGTATTGTTCATATTGAGGATGGCCGTGACTAAAAAACCGACGGGGACGCTGGCAGCAAAAGCGAGCCAGGACCAGCGAGGAATCTGTACGTAGTATGCTCCCCATGTCATCAGGAATCCCATTGCAAGGTAGACCAGTATGTCACCCAACCCACGAGTGGCAAACTGGAACGGCCTGGCGCTGTAGAAGTAGGCAATAGCCATTCCAGCCAACCCAAACAGAATGAGAGCAGGGCTGACGAGATAGATCAGTAGAACGCCAAGAGCGCTGGCAATGGCAAAGCAGCCTACACCGCCAGCAAGCACTTGAGCGGCTGTCATTTCGTGACGAAAGATAACAGTGCTAGCACCCAATGATTCAGGGCTATCAAGTCCATAGCGATAATCAAAGTACTCGTTGAAGTAATTGGTGCCTATTTGTAGAAACAATGATGCGCACAGCGTTACCAGAAAGTTCACGACATGAAATGTGCCCTCGTAAGCTGCTACTGCTGTCCCAACAAGAATGGGAGTGACGGCGGCGGTCAGTGAAAAGGGGCGTGCTGTTTTCACCCAGCTTTTCCATGAGACGGACACTTTTTTCTGATGTGTTTGTGCCTGAGTATCATTCAAATTGGGTACTCTCCCGGCTCTATTCTTCTTACCATATTTAATGGTAGAACCACATCAAAAGATAGTCAAGGGTGAAAAGTCATGAAAATCACGTCAGTTCACCAGGCCTTCACCGCTTAATGTACTGGTACCAGTAGATTCGCACCGGGTTACATCTACTCGTGTGAGGTAGACTTCATTCCGGGTGCTGCCAGGGCGACCGCGAGGGTCGCCCGTACAATACACGGTGACGTGTAATACGAGCAGATTAGTATTGTACGGGCGACCCT
>VBFM01000070.1:2472-9742 GCA_005882595.1 Chloroflexota bacterium | reverse complement strand
GCATTTCTCGCACTCAGTCACAAACCCTGCTACCCCTCCGGTGTTTGTAGCAATCGAGTTAGTTCTCGTCGTAACAGTTTCCCTGAAGAAGTACACGGTAGCCGTTTGGTGAAGTGGATAGCCCGTGGCTGTTTGTAACGGGCCAGTTTTTGTACTGTATAGCCCAACAACTCCTCGACGCTAAGCGTCCTCCCTGCCCTGGGAACGACAAAGGCAACCGGCACCTGCCCCCACTGCGAATCTGCCTGCCCACACACACCGACCTCCTTTACCCCGGGATGCGATTGCAAGACGGACTCGATCTCGGCAGGATACACATTCTCTCCGCCTGAGATAATCATATCTGCGCGACGGTCAAGTACGAATAGATAGCCATCTTTATCAAGATAGCCAATATCACCTGTAGCGAACCAGCCATCTTGAAATGCCTGAACCGTCGCCTCTGGTCTGTCAACATAGCCAGGCGTAATCGTCGGCCCTTTCAGGAATATCTCACCCGGCTCTCCTGGAGGTGCCTGCCCCTTATCGTCCATAATGCGCAGCTGGACAGAAGGGAGAGGCCAACCCGCAGAACCAAGTTTACGCAGCGCATCCACAGGTGAAAGCGTCACCGCTTGAGAACAAGCCTCGGTCAAACCATAGGTCTGTGCAACCGGAATGTCACGAAGCGCGCTTTCTTCGAGCAGCGCATATGGAGCAGGACCTCCACCAAGCAGTACACAGCGCAGCGTTGCAGGATAGCGCGCTCCGCCCCAGCTGGCGTCAAGATCGGCGAGCACGCGTTGCAACATTACAGCGACCAGCGAGATAATGGTTATGTTATGCTCCATTATGCTGCGATTAATCGTCGCCGGGTCAAATTTTTCGTGAACCACCACGCTGATACCGTAGATGACGCTCCGCATCAGGATGGAGAGGCCGCCTATATGGTAGAGCGGCAGGCAGGCAAGCCAGCGATCATCGAGGTTGTGTCCGAGATTGAGCGCTGAGCCAACAGCATTCCACCACTGCATGCCATAGGTGATGAGTGCTCCCTTTGGTCGGCCAGTTGTACCGGACGTGTACAGAATTGCCTGTGGCGCGCTGAGATCTATGAGGGTGCGCAAGGGAACATCGTTTTCAGCAAGCTCACTTAAAACTGTTTCGCCCCTCTTCGACTCATTTGCCAGTGTGGCAAGAGGCAGTTGCGCCACAGCCAGCCCGATCTCATTTGCCAGGCTTGCATAGTTTTCATCGCAGACAAGCAGCGAAGCATGCACATCACGCACCTGCCAGCATAGCTCTTCAAGCGTCAAACGCAGGTTAAGGGGCACCAGGATAGCTCCAAGTCGTGTCAGCGCGTGTACAAATGCCACATAAGGCAATCCATTGGCGGCAAGCAAGGCCACACGACTTCCTTGCTCGATGCCTATAGTCGCAAGTTGCCGTGCCAGCCGTGCCGCCTGGCGATCAAGCTCTGCAAAGCTCCATTGCAGCTGGTCGCATTGTACCGCCAGACGTTCTGGTCGGCTCTCAGCGCAGCGGGCCAGCCAATCGGGTAGAAAGATGTTAGACGTGTTCAATAGCTACCTCTAAAGCTTATATCTACGCAGCGCTTCCCAGTCCAGCTCAATTCCTAAGCCAGGGCCGGTTGGCACAGCGAGAAGGCCATCGTGGACAGGAAGGTTGTTCACCAGCAGGTCATCAACCAACAGGTGAAGCGTCGCGAGGCCACACTCAAGCGTGACGGTAGGTGATGCAGCGGCGAGGTGCAGCGCAGCTGTCAGGCCAATACCAGCCTCGATAGTGCTTGTAATGACACTGCGTACACCCCGCTCTGCTGCTGCCTGGATAATCTGCTGCCCTACACGTAGTCCCCCTACAAGCTGGGGCTTGATAACAAGCACATCAGCCGCCTCGCTATCAAGGATCAGTTGAGCACTCTCCAGGTTGTGCAGTGCTTCGTCAACTGCGATTGGGATGGGTACTGCCTGGCGAAGGGCACGCATGCCTGCAAGGTCGTGCGTTTTCAAGGGCTGCTCAACGTACTGTATATTATATGGGACACACTGAGAGAGGAAAGCGATTGCCTCTTCAAGGTTCCACGCCTCGTTGGCATCCAGGCGGAGATGGATGGCTGGTCCGATTGCAGCACGCACAGCCGCTACACGCTCGACCTCTTCCTGAATGGGCAATGCTTTCAGCTTCACACAATGATAGCCATTCTTCCTGGCCTCCCGCGCAGCCGCGATTGCAGCCTCCGTTGCTCTTGCACCGATAACAGCGTTGACCAGCACGCTTGCTCGCGGCGCATTACCAGGTGGAGAGAGTAACGTACAGACTCCACACCCCTCAGCTTTGCCAATCGCATCGAGCAGTGCGATCTCCAGTCCGCAGAAAGCAGGGGCGGAGAAAGCGAAGGCTGCCTCCGTTTTGCCCTCGGCCAGTACCAGGTCCAGCGCTTCATCAAGCATCTTATCTTGAAGACGAGCAGCCAGCGCCGGAAGAAGTGAGCAGGTGTCTGCAAGGCTTGCTCCACCGAACGCTGGAAGCGGCGCTATCTCTCCAATGCCAGAGATGCCGCACTCTGTAGTTATCTGTACAATTATCCCTTCACGCGCGGTCATTACGCCGTGGGCGGTGGTGAAGCTGTTGCGAAATGGCAGGCGATAGGTGTGCCACTGAATGTCAACGATTTTCATACTGCACGAGCGCCTAAGGCAAGCGTGGGAACCTGGAAAAATCCGGCTCGCGCTTCTCCAGGAAAGCATTTCTCCCCTCCTGACCCTCTTCGGTCATATAGTAGAGCATGGTTGCATTCCCGGCGAGTTCCTGGATACCTGCGAGACCGTCGGTATCCGCGTTGAAAGCCGATTTCAGGAAGCGCAGCGCAAGCGGGCTTTTCTGGAGTATCTCCTTTGCCCATTGTACAGTCTCTTCTTCCAGGCGTTCCAAGGGCACGACGGTATTGACCAATCCCATATCCAGAGCCTCCTGAGCGCTATACTGCCGGCAGAGATACCAGATCTCACGAGCCTTTTTGTGACCAACGACGCGCGCCATGTAGGTAGCTCCCCAGCCGGCATCAAAACTGCCGACCCTGGGACCAGTCTGTCCAAACCTGGCATTATCGGCGGCAATGGTCAGATCGCAGAGCAGGTGCAGCACATGACCACCCCCGATGGCGTAGCCTGCGACCATTGCTATGACCGGCTTGGGAAGATACTTGATGACTTTCTGCAAGTCGAGGACGTTCAGGCGGGGCACACCATCTCCGCCGACGTACCCGCCATGACCTCGAACGCGCTGATCACCTCCAGAGCAGAATGCCTTGTCGCCCGCACCTGTAAGGATGACCACGCCAATTTCCGGGTCCTCGCGGCAGGCATTGAAGGCGTCTATCAATTCCGTCAGCGTCTCGGGCCGGAAAGCATTGCGCACTTCGGGTCTATTGATGGTAATCTTTCCCATGCCCTCGGCTTTTTCAAAAATAATGTCCGTGTAGTCGCGAACTTGTTGCCATGCTACTAACATATTTTTCTCCTTCTATGGCTGCTCACTGCCTCCGGCAGTTCGTTTGAGTGTGGATGAGAAAATCTCCTACGAGGGAAGCGAATTTCTCCGGTCGTTCCAGGTGAACCGCGTGACCGGTACCGGGTACAATACGCAATTGTGATCGTGGCAAGGCCCCGGCCATAGACCGGGCAATCGCTGTGAATTTCTTATCAAGCTCACCGGCAATCAGCAGTACGGGTATGTGCAACGTGGGGAGTCGAGCATGCAGAGATGGCTGGACTCCCGTACCAACTCCACGCAAGCTCTGTGCCAATCCGCCAGCCCTATTATGCAAGCGCTGGCTGCGTAATGCCTCCCGCGCTTCAGCCGGTAGTGTGCTCTGGCTGGCAAACAGTGGCAGCTTTTCCCAACGATCAATGAACGCCTGCACACCATCGCGCTCTATGCTCGCGGCCAGCGCTTCGTCGCTGGAGCGCCGCTGTTCGCGTTCGACAGGGTCTTCCAATCCAGGTGAAGCGCTTTCCAGGATGAGCGCGCGAAAGAGCCCTGAAAATGCCGTATAAAGGGCTATGCGACCGCCCATCGAATAGCCCAGGAGCACAGCTTCGCCCTGGCTCACTCCAGTGCTTTGTAGCGCTGCCAGGATATCTTGCTGGCAGTGCTCAATCGCATAGCGCTGCGGATCGCCAGGGGCATCAGATCGACCATGACCGGGCAAATCGAGCGCAATTACTCGCCAACCATAGGCGGCAAGCGTGTCCAGGTGACTTCCCCAGCCCGCCGCGCTTCCGGTAAAGCCGTGCAGCATGACCAGCGTCGGGCCACCATTCAAGACGGGGCCGGGTTTGTCCCCGCCCTGGCATACAACTCCAAGCCGTATGCCGTTCACCTGTACAAAGAAACTCTCCATGTTCAATTCCCAATACCTGCGCCTGGTTTGTCGAGGGCCTTACCGACTACCTCCCAGAGTTGGCGATGCATTTTGACATTGCTTGCACGCTCAGTCTGAACCTCGATAACATGCAAACCACCCGTATGCAATCCCCGGCTCACGAACTTGCGGAACTGCTCCCAGGTTTCTACCTTTTGATACTGACCACCGTACATCTGCACTGCAAGGCGGAAATCCAGCCCCGTCGGCGTACCGAAAAGCTGTTCAAAATGCTCTGGATAGGCGGCCTGCGGCAGGAAGGAGAAGATCCCCCCTCCGTCGTTGTTGATCAACACGATAGTGAGGTTAAGCCCGTGTAATCGGGCGGCAAGCAATCCATTGAGATCGTGGAAGAACGAGAGATCACCGACTACCAGGATGGTTGGTTTGTTCCGCCCTGCTCCCGCGCTTGCGCCCAGAGCGCTGGAGATAACTCCGTCGATACCGTTGGTGCCGCGATTGCCCATGATGTGTATGCGCTCTCCGGTGCAGTGGAAGAAGGTATCCAGGTCGCGTACCGGCATGCTGTTGCCCACGTAGAGCGTCGTATCATCCACTAACAGGTCGGCAAGCTCGGTAAAAACTCGCCCCTCAAAGAGCTCGTCCAAATTATGGATTGCGGCCTGCATTGTTTGTCGCGTTATCCTGTCCGCATCTTGCCACATGGTGATCCATGCTTGAGAGACGGCCAGTTTCCTGCCAGACTGCTCGAGCGCGCCAAGGAGGTCCTGGCAGAGAGCAGCAGGGTCGGCATGAATAAGCTCAGCAGCAAGCTGCGTCGGCTCTTCCCAGCCATTATGTCCATCGACTACGAGCAGAGGGCAGGATGCATAGCGTTTCAGGTAGAGCAATACCGGTTTGGAGGTCGGCATAGCGCCAAAGCGCAGCACAAGCTCTGGTTGCATGCTTTCAATAAAGGAGTCGATGCGCAAGAACGCATCGTAACTGGAAAGTACCATGGCTTGATCGTGAACTCCGCAGCGCAGTTGTGAAAGAGCATCAGCCAGAATAGGATAACCGAGATGTTGAGCCAAGCGCACAATTGGCTCTGCCAAAGATGGATCATCGTTTGGACCAACAATGACGAGACCATGTCGTACCCTCTGTAGCAGGTCTACCAGGTGCGCAATGGCTGTAGTTGCAGGTGCGCTCGCAGTGGCATTACGAACATCGACGTACGGGGCATTGTTTGGCCTACCCTGCCAGGCAACCGGATCGCGCTGCGCGACCTGGAGCGGGGGTTGATCAGCCACCGGTTCGGGCGTTAGGGGCTCGCGGAAAGGTAAATTAAGGTGAACGGGACCGGCGGGAATGGCCTGCGTTAACGCTGACGCCCGGACTGCAATAGTACGAATATAGCGCAGGGCCGCATTTGTCGCTTCAGGTAGAGCCACCTCGACAAACCACTTGACATACATTCCGTAGAGTCGATTTTGATCAATACTCTGTGGCGCACCATTATCACGCAGTTCGTGAGGACGATCCGCCGTCAGTACCAGCAAAGGCACATGTGCTAATTTGGCCTCGACAAGCGCGGGCAGGAAGTTTGCTGCTGCTGTCCCCGATGTACAAAGCAATGCCACCGGCTGCCGCAACTGCCTGGCCATGCCCAGACCAAAGTAGGCTGCTGAACGCTCATCCACGTGCATCCAGGTGCGAATACCCGGCTGCGCTGCAAACGCCATGGCCAGAGGGGTTGAACGAGAGCCAGGGCAGATTACCACGTTTTGTACACCGGCTCGTTGTAGCTCATCCACAAAAGCGCAGACATACGTGTATGTTGGGTTTATCGGGTCCTGTGACTCAGTAGATGCTCTTGACATGCTTCACCCTCGATTCTAACCACCCAATGCGTGCAGCATCACTTGAAATTTCAAACAAGACTCGGCAAACTCGGTCTGGGGCTCAGAATCGGCAACGATGCCGCACCCTGCAAAGAGTCTTGCTGTAGCGCCATCGATCAATCCAGAACGCAGCGCTACCGCGAACTCACCATGCCCGCTCGCGCCAATCCATCCAAGGGGAGCAGCGTACCACCCTCTATCCAGTTTCTCAGTACTGCGTATCGCTTCGAGAGCAGCCTGGCGGGGGAATCCGCCAACAGCAGGTGTAGGGTGCAGGTCGGCCAAGATATCAAGAATGCATCGTCCTGGTATGAGTTCACCGAGAATGGGGGTCTTCAGGTGCTGTACATTCTTCAGCTTAAGCAGTTGTGGCATAGTGGAGACATGTATGTGAGCACAGTGATTTTTAAGAGCTTCCCGCATCATCGCTACGACAATCGCATGCTCGCTGTTATTCTTCTCACTGTGTAGCAGCTCCATGCCGATGCGGGCATCCTCTTCTTCGGTCTCACCACGCCGTGCTGACCCTGCCAATGCCATCGTTTGTATTTGACCATCCTGAGCCTGGACGAGCCGCTCAGGGGTTGCGCCCACAAAGAAACGCTCCCCGCGCTGTATGGCAAATACATAAGCGGTTGGATAGCTCTCGCGCAAGCGCTGGAGAGTTGTACTGATATCAAAAGCTCCAGGAGAATTGTGTAACTCTACCTGGATGTCACGTGCAAGCACGACCTTTTCAAAAGCGCCGTGTTGTATCATGCTTACCATGCTGGCCACCATTTCCAGCCACTCGGATGCTGGTCGAATTTCGTGTATGGAGAGCTCGCTTTTTACCTCTTCTTGCGGTATCGTTGGGATACGCTCCACCGCTGCTCGAAACTGCGCGACACCATCCTCAATTTCCCTGGCACACTGCTCAATATCATCAGATGCCCGCATCATCCTGTTCACGGTAAGCGCGACGTGATTGGCACTGTAACTCAAGAGTATTTGCGGCAAA
>VBFM01000070.1:0-2443 GCA_005882595.1 Chloroflexota bacterium | reverse complement strand
CGAAAGTGAATCCCCCAAAGAGTACAGGGCCACCGCTAGTAGTGGATGCCGTCGGGTGGGTAGAGGTGACAACCGCGTCATTCAATAGGGCGCGCCAGGAAGAAGCCGCATCGGTAAAACAGGTGCTTCCATTTGTTTCGATGGTTGCAGCAGCACCGACACCAACCAGCGCATTTTGCTCTACTGGCCGCTCCCAGAAAAAGCACTTTCCCAGCCCCGCCAGCCTGGCGCCTGTAAAGACGCGAAGCGGGTCATCCCACTCAACCGGGTAGGTAAAGCTAGCGAGGATAGATCGTTGTTGACGGGCAGCACAGCTGGCTGCCTCGCCTAAGGTTTTGAGCAATGGGTCGTGGGCAACGGGCCATTTCCCCGCTGCCGTCGTTTTATGTGCTCCAATGCGATTGGAGATGGCTACTTTCATACTTTGTCTACCTCGAATAAGGCGGATATCTTTGGTCCGAAAGGTCCTGTAAAACACAGCAAATTTTGCTCCGTGTGCCGGGTGAGGTGATTATGTATAGACAGGCTTGCATCAGCATATCATACACAGCAAATTTTGCTCCGTGTGCCGGGTGAGGTGATTATGTATAGACAGGCTTGCATCAGCATATCATACTCAAATGTGGATGATGACTGGTATCTGATTGTTTTATTTTTTATCTATGCTATGCTCCTCATCTGTCCCCTGACATATTGTAGCTGATGATAGGAAGGCTGACAATGTAGGGCTGGCTCTGGCACTCCCTGACACCTTATTGCCTACTTGTACAGTTCTATAATAAAATTGTAGCTCTCTTATCCCATCAATGCAATTATTACCTGGGGCAGGGCATCGGTTTCTGTAACCTGCTGCGAATCTATGGGTGAAAGAACTGTCAGGCTGTTCCCGGTCATCTCCTGGTCAGGCGCTTGCTAAGAATGCTACTCCATTCAAAAGAAACACTTGCGGCGGGTCCGGCTATGAGTACACAGAAGTCAACAGTAGATACTACGACCCCAGAAAGTACACCACGCCGTATAACCGGGATAAGGAGAGAACACAGTGGAGAACGAGAGCCAGGGGTTCCTTGCTCTTGAAGAAAAGATAGAGGAACATAAAGCGTTCATGCGCTACTTTCAGCATCTGATGGGTCCTGAATGGTTTGAGCTGATTGGTGGTCTTGCCACCATTGAACGACAGCTGATCATGATAGATGCGCTTGTTACCACAGCGCAGGCTGAGCTGCAACAGTACTACAATGCTAAAACGTTGGCTAACTTTCTGTATGTGGTTTTTACTTCCGTCCGTGACAACCGCAGGACTACTGATCCAAGGGTTTTAGCGGTAGAAGCTGAATACCAGCGCCGGGGTGGAACCGGTGTCAATAGCAAGCATAATGTTGTGCTCTTTACCACTGGCAACTTGTACGAGCACATTAGCGGGAAGGAGCTATCTTCCATATAGCTAGGTAATTCTATCTAGACGGTTCCCAGGGGAATGCGGGATAGGAATTACACCATTCTGTCGATGTACGCCTGCTCCCGTTTGATGTATATCTCTTATTGGCTCTTAGTGGTTGGTCACAGGTATCTCGGGCGCGCCGTCGCTAGTAAACCCATACACGAGCATGATTACAAGTATCCATTAGATCAACGAACAGGGAAATAAACGATAAGGACAAGCAGGAAGGCCAGAGACGAAGTATGAACACTGAACGCGAGGAACTCCAGCAAGCCACCCGGCGCTTCATTCGAAGTGTGTTTCGAAACGGGGCGAGTTTAGCGCTTTTACCGGTCAACAGGTTGCCACGAAAGCCACGGCAGCATTTCCATGCCGCCGGGCGTGAATTCGCCCACGGATGGGCCGCACTCATACACGGACTCGCCGATGGTATAGAAGAGATTACGAAAGATACCAACACATCGACTAACACCGGAGAACCCCCTCATACTAATGGGGAATTGGAGTGAAGCCAGGGTACACACATATGCGAACAAAAACTCCCCGGATCAATCGGTTCGCTCAGCTTGTGCGCTTTCTGCGAGTTTCACGTCTCCTCCTATGGACTATGTGGGTGATTCACTGCGAGCGTCGCCGGGTGGTACGTACGCGTGCATGTGGCAACTATACGGTACAACCCGATAGTGACGTGCTGATCGAGGTGCTTGTCGCATTCCGCGAAACTGCGCTGGAACTCGGCGTCCTGCTGATTAAGTTCGGTCAGTTCCTCAGTACTCGCGCTGACCTGCTGCCAGAGAAAGCTATTGGCGTACTGAGTTCATTGCAGGACGAGGTACCACCTGCGCCCTTTGCCCACGTTGTGCATGTCATCGAGTCGGAGTTGGGTAAACCCATTGAGGAGGTGTTTAGCATACTGGAGCGCAAATGTACCGCTGCTGCCTCGCTTGGCCAGGTCCATAAAGCGGTCCTTGCCTCGACCGGCGAGACGGTTGCCGTCAAAAT
>VBFM01000505.1:0-1873 GCA_005882595.1 Chloroflexota bacterium | reverse complement strand
TATGAGGACATCTTATCGCTACTTACGCTTGTCAGGTGCAGCATTACTGGGTTTAGGGCTGCTTTTTGTCGTTGTGGGAACGGTTTCTGCCCATGTGGCACACGCGAAAGTGCTGAGTGCGACACCGGCTATTGGTTCGACCATTACGCAGGCGCCTACTAAGGTAACGGTATTTACGGCCGAGAATATTAACCCTGACCCTAAGCTGAGCAATCTTTTTGTCTATAGCCCGGCTGGCGATCTTATCAGCCAGGGTGACGCAAAAGTATCACTTTCTGACCCAAAGCAGATGTCAATTTCAATCAAGCCTGGTGGAAACGGTGTGTATATTGTACGGTGGATTACTGTCTCAGCACTTGATGGCGATCCGGATCAGGGGGCTTTTGTCTTCACCGTAAAGCCTGCCGCCGTTGCAACGCCTACTGGCACGAGTCATGGCAGCACGACAACAACGACGACTTCAGGGACGAGTGGAATACCTCTCTGGGTACCTATTCTCGTTGGTATCCTTGCTCTGCTCATTGGATTGGGCGCTGGACTGGGTATCGGCCGGAGCACTGGCAGGCCATCTGCCGTGGGTACTATGCGCCAGAAAGTAGCCGCGGAGGAGCAGAAGGATACAACACCTACTAAGCGTTCATAGGACAGGATATGTAGCGAAGATTTCAGATGAACGGGAGGTGAAGATGCATGCGCGTTAGACCTTTTTTCTGGTTGCTTCTTGCCGCATCCTGTATTGGTATCTTGATCTTCGCTGCAACCGTTCAAGAGCATGTGCCTGCGGTTATGCAGGTACATATTGATCAGCAGCATCCGGCTCCGGTAGAACTCACTACGGTAGAACTGCACCTGGCTGATACTCAAGGTTTGCCAATTGAAGAAGCCAGGATTTTTTCAAGTGCCAACATGACCAACATGGATATGGTGGTACATCAAAGTAGTACGAAATATTTGGGCCAGGGGAACTATGCAGCGCAGCTCCCATTATATATGGCGGGTCCCTGGGCGATCAACATCCGGGCAGAAGCGGTAGGGTTCGATGAGTTGCATGGTGCAATGAACAACCTTGTAACTTTTCAGGTATTCAATACATGCCGCCTGCGGCGGCATGGGAGAGGGAGAGAAGTGAACTGGGGACACCCCAGACCCCGGCAGGAGGACTGCGTCCCCTGCACTCCTGCTTTATGAGCGGGTCTCACTATAGCATTCTTGACGCCTTGTAACACCAGACGTATAGTTAAAAGGAGAAAATAACGATATCAACAAAGCAAGCAAAAAGTGAGTTATAAGTGTGTTCAAGCTGGCTGGTTTGGTAGCCGTACAGTTTAGGCGCTGGCGGCTCTCTCTTTTTGAAAAGGTTATTCTCGCTAACAGTATCATGCTGATTGGTGAAGCACTGGCAGGCTTGTGGATAACAAGCCACTTTATAGAAGCGCATCACTATCTTATCGATACGAGTTTTATTGTACTGGCAATTTTGCTTGGTCTAGTGATCAATGTGCTTTTGCTCCGCGCAAGCTTTCGCCCGCTCTTCTCCTTGCTCTCTACCATCAGGGCAGTAAGCGCAGGAAAAACCGACGAGCGAGCTCGTATCAGCCAATCTGATGCAGAAATTGGTGAACTTGCACAGGCCTTCAATAGGATGCTTGATCGACTGAGGACCACGCAACGGGAGCAAGGGATACTGATTCTACAGGCACAGGAAGAGGAGAGACGCCGGTTGGCACTTGAGCTGCACGACGAGAGTAGTCAAAATCTGACTGCGCTGCTTATCCATATTGAAATACTCAGCCAGAGCCTGCAGGCGCTGCCAGATACTACTATGGCAAGTGATGCCAGGAAACAGCTGGAGGGAGAACTCCAGTACCTGGCA
>VBFM01000069.1:0-6632 GCA_005882595.1 Chloroflexota bacterium | reverse complement strand
TCTCTCACTTGAGCAGCAGTGCCGACGAAGGCTCTCTCACGGCTGATGTTGTTGGTGTTGAGCTTTTTCACGGCAGCTTCTGTCTGCCCGCAGACACAGCCGCCATACCACGCGCGGCGCACCGTTGCCGGATCGCGCTGCACTTCGGTACAGGCCCGTTCAAACTCTTCAACGTACTGGCGATACGTGTCGATGCCCGTCCAGGAGACGTTCCACCAGTCAGCGTAGCGGGCTGCTACGCGCAGCATACGCGGCTTGAATGCCCCAACCATAATTGTGGGAATAGGGTCTGGCTTGGGTTCGCACCAGGCCTCGACGACATGGTAGTGCTTCCCATTGACCGTTGCCCGTTCATCATGCCACATGGCCCTGATGATCTGTAACGCCTCCGCGAGTTCCTCCACCCGTGTGCCGGCCGGTGGGAAGTCGTACCCATAGGCCCGGTACTCGTCCTCCTTCCAGCCAGCGCCGATGCCAAGGATGAAGCGACCCCCGCTCAGAAATTGAGCCGTTGCCGCCATCTTGGCCAGCAAAGCCGGGTTGCGAAATGACTGGCAGAGTACCACGTGGCCGAACGTAAACTCAGGGTGCAGGGCCGCAAAATACGTCGGAACCGTCCACCCTTCCAGCAGAGGATTATTATCAGCTTGTAAATGGTCGGTAAACCAGAACGAGTCAAAATGCCCCTTAATCAGCTCAAATCCCTTTTGCACACCCTCCATATAAGCATTGCGGCTCATCCCTGCAAGTGGGCCGCTGGGCAGCGACCAGCCAAATTGAACACGAGTCATCGGATACCCCTCTTGATCAGATACAACTAATAGAATTGGTACGTACTTCACTTAACCATCATAGCATATCTTCTCCAGTCTATTCTTTTCAGCCTCATCGGAGTAGGCAAAACTTCAGCTTGCAAAACGGAGATGCTCCCGCCGATAATCAGAATAGCAGCATGTTGAGAAGAGAAAGGAAATCTTCATGGATCTTCGCGGACGAATCGCCCTGGTCACCTTCACTACCTCGCCTGAGGACAAGGCGCTGTTCCTTGAGACGTTGGGAAGCGAAGCCTCCTTCGGCTCTCTCACCTTTCTCAACGAGATCCCACCCGAACAGCGTGAACAGGTCTTGGAGCGCGCCCATATCCTCCTCTCGTGGAACTTCCCACGAGAAATTCATCCCCAGGACTATCCGCACTTGCAGCAGGTCAGATTCATCCAGCTCCTGTCTGCGGGAGCTGACCACATGCCGTTTGCTGACCTGCCCCCCCATATTCTCGTCGCCAGCAATCCGGGGGCGTATGCGACTCCCATGGCTGAACACGTGCTGGCGATGACGCTGGCCCTGGCCAAACGACTGCTCGTGGAAAACCAGAAACTGAGAAATGGCGAATTTGATCAGTTTACCCCCAATCGTTTGCTTGCTGGCATGACGGCTGGCATTCTGGGCTTTGGCGGGATCGGGCGAGCCACAGCCCGCCTCATGCGGGCGTTTGGCATGAGGATCTATGCCATCAATTCCAGTGGAACCAGCCCCGAGCCGACCGACTACCTTGGCACACTGCGTGATCTCGAGCACGTGTTGCGGGAGAGCGATGTGGTGGTCATTTCATTGCCCCTCACAAAGGCCACCAGAGGACTCATCGGAAAGGAGCAACTGGCCTGGATGAAACCGGATGCCATTCTGGTGAATGTCGCCCGTGGCGCGATTATCGATGAGGAGGCGCTCTACTCGCATGTGAAAAGCCAACCCAACTTTCTGGTTGGCATCGATGCCTGGTGGACCGAACCGTTCCTGCATGGGACATTTCGCATGGAATATCCCTTTCTCGATCTGCCCAATGTGCTGGGCTCCCCGCATAATTCCGCTGTCGTTCCCCACGTCTTAGTAGATGCGGCTCGGCAGGCGGCTGAAAACGTCAAACGCTTCCTCAAGGGGGAGAAGGTGACAGGGATTGCACGACGAGAAGACTACCTGTGATAAGAGCATTGCTTCCGTGAGGTCACGCATCACGGAAGCAATGCTCCACCCGGTTGCCCGTTCTGTTCGCTGTGGGGCGTATTACTCGCCTTCGATGTCATTTCCCAGGATATTCACGTCGCCTTTGCGCTCGATGCGCGCTTCCTCACGACGGACCGTCTCGGACACTTGTTGCGTGTCCTGAACCTGTCGTTTGCCAAGAGCGATCTCTTCCCTCACTACAGGCTGCTTCTGAACAGATACCTGCTCCTCGCGAACAGGGACTCTGTACGTCTCTTCCTCACCAATCGGCGTATCGGATGGCTGACCGGAGCCAGGGCGGCGTTCGATGACCACTTCCTCGTGCGTAACCGGAACATCGACAGTCTGCTGCTCGCTGACCATCTCTTTGCGCAGGCCGACTTGTCCGGTCTGCACCGCTTGTTTGCCAACTCGGAGCTGCTCCTCGCGCAGTTGCATGCGCTGCTCCGGATCTGTATCGGTGCTCTGGTTGGCAGTGCCACTCGTCTGAGTAACCCCCGTACTGGCGTCGTACCCCCCATTGCGGCGGAGAATATCGAAGGCTTCCTGTTGCTGACCAGGCCCATTGACGAATACCACAGTACGGCCTGCCTCGAATTCTTGATTGTAGTAACTCGCTTCCTGCTCCGTCAGGCCAAGACCCATCAGCTGGTCGCGAATGCCCGTGCCTCCCCGGTGCACTGAATAGCGAATCTGGTCGTTGCTGAAGCCAGACTGCTGAAGATCATTCATGGCCTGCTGGGCCTCCATTTCACTTTGAAACAGGCCCACGACTGTAGGACGATTCGTTGTTGTCACAAAGGTTTTCCTTTCCACTTAAAGACGATGTGTTGTAATTTCAAATCTCGCGAGCAGACACGCTTATCTACTCAAACAGTGGTAGCCTTGTTAGGGGCGAGCCATTGTATCTGTATTCGCCCTTGTTGTGCCAGAGTCGGCCACAAAGAAACCGACGGCTGCGGCAAGTAAGCCCACGACCAGGTGGAGAACGTTATCGGCTGCATTCACGTGCATCAGTCCAAGCAACCTCTCATCGAAGTAGAGGGCCGGAATGAGACCGGCAATCCCTACCAGGATGTAGATGATGCCGAAGATCTGATTGAAGCGGCGCGCCCAGCCGGTAAACGCTGCCGCGAGTCCAAGAATGCCTGTGAGCAGATGAACCAGGTTATGAACCAGGTCCACATCAAAGCCGACCAGGTTACCAGAGGTCGTATCCAGGATCAAGCCCAGGATGCCGACGATCAAAAAGACGATCCCAATCACGAAAGCGACGATCCGATTGGGTGTCCAGGTTGTTTGTTGCGAAACCATGAAACCTCTTTTCTAACGAGGGAACAACTATTTAATCGATTGACTCTACTAATTGTGGTTACTTGAAGTGAACCTCCTGGAATGAGACGTGTCAGGTGATGAGAACGGGTATAGAAGTTCGTGAATTTGGCTTTAAAGGCGGCCAGTTGCGTCACTGAGGCTAATTTCACCGTTTGTCGTTACACGACAAACGCTATGGCATCCAAATGTTACCCACTATGGTACGAGGCAACGTCTATATTGAGAGTCTACCGAAAAACAGGAAAGGGTAGATATAAACAGATCAGTAAAAGTTGAAAGGAGTTGAAATATGAGTGGTTTTACGAACGGGTTGCTGGTGGGATTGGGTGCCAGCCTGCTCTTGGCACCAAGGACAGGCCAGGAGATGCGCAATCTCCTGGCTGAGCGCTTCAGATATGTACGTGGCATTCCGCCGGAAAATGCGGAACTCAAGCAGCAGGTGCAACAAATGGGACAGCGTGTCCAAGAGGTGCAACAACAGGCTAATCGTGTCGCTGAGATGGGAAGCACTGTGCAGAGTGATCTGAAGCATGTGGCTCAGCAGGCGGGTACGGACGTGCCATCAACACGATCAGGCTCTGCTGCGCCAGCACAGCCAAATCGACCAAATCAGCCAAACCAGCCAAATCGACCAAACCAGCCAAACCAGCCGAACCAGCCAAATCGACCGAGGCCCTAAGACTCAACGTGCGTTTTACCGAATTTTTTAAAGAAAAATATAAGTTGTGTATCCATGAAATGCACGACGAGTCTCTCCAGTAAGTGCAGGAAAAGGTCAGGTTATCGCTGGAAAGCACCGTTCGAAACTGAGCCTATAGCCTTTTCCTGCTTCTTTACCATCGAGCCGCTATGCTCCCTCCCTTCGCCTTCATGCAGTGCCAGGCTCCTCACTCTTGTACTGCCTGGTGCTCTACGTTGAACTCTGGGTTCCCGTGATCCCTGCTGAACGACCACCGCTCTTGGCTGCCCCTTAATTTTCTTCTAGTCAATCCCCTGTTTGCTGTATCCATCTTCCTTCGCGAAATATCAACATTTTGAGTCCGAACACGTTGCCATTTCGTATAATGTATGTTACGTGTTTGTATAGAGTTTGAACAAGTTAAATAAAAAGGAACAGTAAGTATGGCAGCGCTTACCACTTACGAGCCGACAACTCCTTTTTCTGAGTTGATGGAAAGTGAATTAGCAGCATCGACGACTGAACAGCAAGAAAAGGCGAAAGCTGAATTGACGGCTGAACAACATATACTAGTAGCTCGTGCATTGCAAGGGGATAAAGACGCTTTTGATGATATCTTCGACCGGTACGCTGGGCTGATGCTACGTACCGCGTACGCTATTGTAAAAGATCGAGATAGTGCCGAGGATGCTGTACAAAACGCGCTCATCCAGGCATGGCAACATCTCCCCAGCCTGCGTGAAACGGGAGCGCTGCGCTCCTGGTTGTTGCGCATCGTCGTCAATCAGTGTATCAGCTTAAAGCGCCGGTTCGCACGATCTACGGCATTTCTCTATCAATCATTTTCTGAGCAAGAAACGTTGCTAGCGTCTCAGGTAGCAGATTATGCCAGGGGTTATATAGAGCGAAGTTGGGATCTCGCGCATGCAGTAGAGCAATTGCCTGCGAAGCAGCAAAATGTCATCGCCCTCCACTACTATCAAGGAATGACGCTTCCAGAAATATCTCAAAGGTTGCAGATATCAGAAAACACTCTCAAAAAGCGTATACAGGTAGCGCTGAGCAATCTGCGCCGCGCGTTGAGGGATGTTGAGGTAGACGAAAGAGAAAACTGCTTCCAGACGGCTCCGTAGTTTTTTTCACGTGCCGCAAGAGAATCAACTCTTACCCGCTCCGGTAGGATGCAACGTCTCAAGTTATAGGCTCCCGAAAATCGGAAAGAGTTGATGTGAACAAATTAGTATATATTGAAAGGATAGCATTTCATGGCAACAAGAGTAGATACCCCTAGAGATACCGCCCAGGATGCACAGGCGCAATACTTCCGCGTGACCGACCAGGTTCCTGAAGTGGTCTGGTATTGGGCAGCCCTCGGCTCTATCATCGTCTCAGCAAGTCTGTTTTTGATGGGCAAGCGCGATTGGAGCATTTTCGTAGGCCAGTGGCCCCCGACCTTCCTCCTTTTCGGCCTGTTCCACAAGCTGCTGCGCCCTTCAAAATTCTAGCCCCTGTTCATCAAAAACCCGGTAATCTCGCTATCGTGCGCAAGGGCGATGTGACTATCGAGGGAGACGATACTGGCGTGCGAGGTCAGAGTCGTTGTTGACACAGAGAAGAGAGGCAGCCAGATGGAGCGTTTCACGGCTGCCTCTCTTGTGTGTGCCTGCCTATCCATCCCGTCATCACACACTCTTGCTGCAAGGAGAATGTGCATCGCCTGGTCAACATTGTTTTACTGCTTGATGCACCGCACTTTCCTGAAGGAGCAAAGGAGGACGAACATGAACGACGAGAGACGCGCGAAGGAGGCATCCTCACTACAAAAGGGAAAGGGGTCGCGCCTGGTCAGCTTGCTCAACCAGGGAATACAGGTGCTCAGGAAACCTCCCCAGGGAACGACCGCGCGTGGAGTTGGCCCATCAGGGGACACACAGACCGGTGCGGAGTAGGTGGTCGTTGCCCCTGTCCAGACCGATGAACTGCTGGTCAATCTCGCGCGATGGGTGCGGCGGCTGATCATTCCCCTGGCTGTCCTGGCATGGTCTGGCGTGGCGCTGCTGATTTTGTGGACAGCTGGGCACGTGACAAAGACCCTACTCTTGCTGGTCATCGCAGCCTTGTTCGCTTACGCCCTCTCACCGCTGGTGACCCTGCTGGCACGGGTGCTTCCACGCTTTCTGGCCGTGCTCGTCGTCTACCTACTCGTTCTGTTGGCTGTGGGCGCCCTCCTCTACCTGATCATTAGTACCGCTATTGTCCAGGTCACCTCGCTCTCGAGCTATCTGGGCTTTTTGCTGACGCCGGGAGCGAGCACGCATCCCACCGCACTCGAACAGACGCTCCGCTCGTTTGGAATCACCACCGCCCAGCTCGCTTCCCTCCGCGCGCAGATCATCAGCACCGCCGAGGGGCTGAGCCGAGACGTGGTACCGCTGCTGACGGGGGTTGCCGACAGTTTGCTGAACATCATCCTGGTCACTGTGCTCAGCGTCTACCTCCTCGTCGATGGTGCGCGGGTGAGCCGCTGGTTTCGCCAGAACATGCCGTACCGGCAGCGGGGTCGCGTGCGCTTTCTGCTGGAGACCCTGCAGCGCGTGGTCGGAGGATATATTCGCGGTCA
>VBFM01000068.1:7327-17553 GCA_005882595.1 Chloroflexota bacterium | reverse complement strand
GTCAATGAGCAATTGTTGGGTTTGATGTAGGGACAATGGGCGGTGGAACGGAGGGGTGGGGGCTTTGTGCTTGTCCCATGGTGGGTGATGCGATTGCGATGGTATGCAGGGTGTTCATAGGTGGGCAAACCAACAGGACGGGGACAAGCACAAGGCCCCCGCATTCGCCCCTCACCGCACCTTGTCCCTACGCACGAGGCGCGTCTGGGAGGTAGGGCACACTCGCGAGTGGCCAGGTCATCGGCACGCTGCACCTTGTCCCTACGCACGAGGCGCGTCTGGGGCGTAAAATGGATGCCCATTGGGCGCGATAAATCGCGCCCCTACCTGGACATTACGTGTAAAAAAGGCGACTTTCGACGTATCAATAGATGAAAGAAGAAGATAGAGAAGCCAATTGGGATGATTCATATGCCTTTATTCTCGAAAAAGATAAAAATACGCCGCATTCTACTGGTTGCTCTGCCGCTGGCCGTGCTGTGTACACTGCTATGGCCCTCCATCGCAAGCGCGCATGCTATTTTAGTAAGTTCTGATCCACCGGCGGATGCCAGGTTAACTACACCTCCACGAGGGGTGCGTATGTGGTTCACGGAGGATTTAAACCCGGCTTTCAGCACGGCGGTGGTTATCAACGGCAATAACAAGCGCGTGGATAATCGAGATGCGCATGTTTCCTCCAACAATACAAAGGAGATGGACCTCACACTCCCGCCAAACTTGCCGCCTGCCGTCTACATCGTGATCTACCGCACCGACTCCGCGGTTGATGGTCATGTGCTGCGCGGCTCCTTCATCTTCACGGTAGACAATCCCGACGGCAGCGTTCCCACGCTCAGTCCGGGAGCAAATCCGGGCGCGAATGTGCTGGGGAGCGGCAATCTCACCGGCCTATATACCGGGCAATTCGATGGCCCAACACTCTTTAACCTGATCATGATTACTCTGGTCGAGCTGGGCGCGGTCTTCTGGATGGGGGCACAGCTCTGGCTCAATTTTGTCCTGCAACTCTCCGCTGAGAGGCACCAGGAGGAGCGCACCATCAATGAGCAGGTGCAGGCGCGTTTTGAACGGCGCTTTTCGTTGCCCACACTGCTCGTACTCTTGCTGGCAAATATAGGCGTACTGGTTGGACAGGCATTAAATTTGACAGGTGGCAATTGGGGACAATCCTTGGCTCCCTCATTACTGCAAGGATTGGCGACCGGTGGACGGTTCGGCATATTCTGGCTGCTGCGAGAAGGCATCATTCTACTAGCTATCGTGGTTTCACTGCTTATGCTCGTGCGGAAGCAGCGTCCCCAGCTGGTCAACACCCTGCTTCCGCTATTAAACCTGCTGCTCGGTTCGGTGCTGTTCATTGCTATCACTATGTCCAGCCATGCAGCCGCGGTAAGCGCGAACCTCGTGCCCTACGCAATTGTGCTAGATTGGCTCCATCTGCTGGCGGCTGCGCTCTGGGTAGGCGGGATGATCTACATCGCCGCGATCTATCTACCCGTGCTCAAAAAGCAAACCGTCCCAGATGCCGCGCGCTCACTTACAAGAGTGCTTCCATACTTCTCGCCGCTTGCCATTGCCGGAGTGCTTATCCTGTCGATCACAGGGCCGTTCAGCGCAACCTTCCACCTGAACTCGTGGAGCCAGTTTATCGATACGGCCTATGGGCGAGCCTTACTGGTAAAAATCTTGCTGGTAGGTGGTCTGCTTCTCACCAGCGCGATCCATGTAGGACTGCTGCGCCCTCGCCTGAAAAAAGAGTATCAGAAATACAGCTATGCACTTCGCCGTCAATCTGCCGCTCAGTTGACTGAAACAGCGGGTGGAGAACCCATTACTCTTGCCGCACAATATGCAGATGGCGAACTCTCCCTGGATCTTAGTAAGGGCGGGAGTAGTGGAGTAGAGCGGCGCGGGAACCCAGGACCCTCGCGGTCACCCTCTGGTTTGGGAGATTCACCAGCAACACCTACCGAGACGGAACATGCGACGAAGCTGCTCGCGCAGCAGGTAAAGCTGCGCGAAAAGCGGTTGACGGATAAAACCCGGCGGCTCACCTCGGTTCTGCGCTGGGAACCGGTGCTGGGTATAGCCGTACTGGTTTGCGTCGGCTTGCTGAATGTCTTCGCCGGGACGCTCACACCTTTCGCCGCGGCAGCGCAGCAACAACAGCCGGGTGCGAAGCCGGTGCCATTTACCGCAACCGTGCTCACAAAAGATGGGAAGTACACTGCGACGCTTACGGTCAACCCTAACCGCTTCGGCACCAATGTCTTTACGGTGAGCGTGGTAGATAAAAGCACAGGGCAGCCAGTTACGAATATTGGCGTTACGCTCTATACCACCATGCTCGATATGGATATGGGTACCTCCAGTGTCAACCTGCTGCCCGATGGTAAAGGACATTTCAGTACCCGTGGCGACCTGGCGATGGCCGGTAGCTGGCAGATACGCATTCAGATACGCACACCTGATGCCACCTTGCACGAGGCTATCGTCAAACTGATCACGACATTTTAAGGTGAATGCGGTTCAATGCTTTCTATCGTTCAAGGGCAGGGGCAAATCCTGCTCTTGTAGAGTATGGTAAAATAGTGAACGATTTCAGGTTCGTGCTTAACATTTCACCGGGTGTACTATGAAATATATTAAATTCGCCTTTTTAATGGTCTCAATTACTCTATTGCTGGTCGGTTGCAGTGGTGATAATACAGGTTCCGGGCAAACCACACCTACCCCCCAGGCCGTACCCGTCAATGGCTTTGGTATCGCCGCGAATCACGTGCATTCCTTGCTGGCGTTTCCTCAACATGTGCTAATAATGGCGACTCACTACGGTCTTTTCAAATCGTTGGATGATGGCGCGACCTGGCAAGAGGTGGCAGGCGGCCCCAATCAATTGATGACAGGATTGATGACCTATGCCCTGACAAGTAGTCCACTCAATGCACAGCGCATGTACGTTTTAACCCAGCCATCGGTAGCTGGCTATAAGGGTACGCCCGGACTCTATACCAGCTCTGACCAGGGACGCACCTGGATGCTCTCTGTAGCAGCCTCGACCGTTAGCTCTCGCTACATTTATACTGTAGCTGCCGGCAATGACACACCCGACGAAGTCTATATCTACCTGTCAGAACTGGGCTCATTAGGACTGCGGCGCAGCCTGGATGATGGTCAACATTTTTCCAGCACGGGTACGCTGCCATTTGATCTCATCTTTGGCGTACTCGCCCTACCCAATATGCCCGGTCATTTGCTTGTCTATGGCAGCAGCGGCATGGCCAGCAGCGCAGACGGGGGCATTCACTGGCAGGTATTGAGAGGCATCAACGGGGGCATCCAGGATATAGCCACAGCAGGGCCTCACAGCCCGATCTATGCCTCCGGCGACGAGGGAGTGTATGTGTCGCAGGATGAGGGCGCGACCTTTAAACTGGTTTACACCCAGGCCTCGCCTTCTGCGCTGACGGTTTCACCAGAACAACCGCAGGTGATTTATGGAAAGACTGGCACGAGTACCTATCGCAGCACTGATGGCGGGCATACCTGGACCACGCTGCCGCATATCAGTGGCAACCTGGCTAACCTGGCCGCCGGACCTTCAAATGCATCCGAGGTCTATCTTGCACTTTCGTACCCAACCGAAATTTATCGCCTGAACCAGAGCGGTACAAGCTGGATTTCACTAACGCCACCAGCTTAGATATAGAAGGATTCTTTCCATGCAGGCATGTAAAAGAGCGATAAGGAGTTTCAGGGCGGGGGCAAGCCCACATCCGGGTAACAGGGTAAGCAGAGAAGGAACCAGGGCGGGGGCAAGCCCCGCCCCTACCATACACGAACGGGATGCCCATCCGTTTAGGGTAAGCACAGGAGGTTCCAGGGCGGGGGCAAGCCCCGCCCCTACCATACACGAACGGGATGCCCATCCGTTTAGGGGAGGGGTGGGGATTGCACTCGCCCTGGGAATGTTGATGGTTCGCAAGGGAGGTTCCAGGGCGGGGGCAAGCCCCGCCCCTACCATACACGAACGAGATGCCCATCCGTATCGGGGAGGGGCGGGGCTTGCCCTGAGAACGTTGATGGGACACAAACGAATTGCGCTGCTTCTTTCTGTATGCTCTTGCTTTTTGCTTCTATGCGGGCTTTTTCTTAGTACAAAACCGGTTCTGGCGGATGGGGGTGCGCCGAACCTGGCATATATCGCGGGTACGGCGAGTGGAATCAGCGTGGTTGACATCCAGCAGCAAAAAGTAACGAGCAGCTTTTCACTTACGGGCGATCCGCACACGATTTACCTGAGTCTGGATGGGCGCTTCCTCTACGTCACACAATCGGCTTTGAACCGCGTCACTATGCTGGCGGCAAAAACGGGGCAGATGATCTGTACAGTCAATGTCCCAGGGCAACCATCACTGCTGGCTTACGATCCCGGCGCGAATGTATTGTACGCGGCAGGGAATGGCGCCGCGAGCGTGACCGAGTTTGATCCCAGCAATTGCACTGTAAAAAGAACGATTAAGACGGCTGGCCCGGTGTATGGATTGGCTGTGGCGAATATCGGGACGGGCAGCAACGGGAACCAGCTGTGGGTATCCGATGCGAGCGGGTTGGAGGTATTTGATAACCGGGGCCGTACTGCGACGATCCCCATCCCAGGCGGGCCGCAGTATGTGAGCATTCCTCCTGGCACTATGGTGTATGTCACCACACAACAGGGCCAGGTTTACGCGGTCAACCTGGGCACACACGAGATCTTGCCACCACTGCTAAGCGGGGGGCGATTCGGCCCGATGGATTACGATGCGTATACCGACCAGGTCTATGTCCCCGATATGCTGAATAAACAGGTGGATGTGCTTGCTCCTATCGTTTCATCTACGCCGCCCTATCCTCATGAACCCGATCACGTTATCCGCGTGGGAGTGGCGCCCCAATCGGTGGCGATTACCAGTGACGGGCAGATCGGCTTTATCGCGCTGCAGGGGGGCAACGTGGCGCTGCTGGATATTCCCGGCAGGCAGATTTACAACACCATCTTTGTGGGCGGTAATCCACGCTTCATCATTACCGGGCTGTACCCGCCCGTATTCGGCACAACCCCGCAGGAGGTCTCCATTTGGGGAACCGTCATCAATATTGTGGCTTACGCGCTGGTGTTCGTGCTGCTGATCGTGCCGATCATCTTCATCGGCAGGCGCATGCGATCAACGCCATCCACCTACTCGCGTGTAGTAACCGCCAGGATTTCCGGGGCTCTCTCCACAATGCGAGGGGCTACCAGGCGGGTGACGATCTGATGGAAGGCAATGCCATAGACCAGCGAGAGAGGTATGGTAATCGTCCAGAGCCACTGTGCGCGAAAAACGAGGGGCAGGAAGAGTCCCAGGGCCACAGGAGCTACGAGCAGGGCAGTTACCAGCAGCATGACCAGCGACATCACTGCACGTAAACAACCGGACTGCGAGGTGGTACCGGTGGCGCGAAAGCCGCGCTGCATCTGCCGCATATACTGTGGGAAGTACACCGAGGTAAAGTTGCCGCAGCCGAGCGTTACGCCCATACCGGCTAAGCCGAGTACGGCTACGGGCAGCACCAGATCCCAGGCTTGTGATAGAAAAGCCCCGACTCCGATAAGCAGGATAAATTCGCCGATGCCAAGCGCGGCAACTGCCAGGTTCTTGCCCCAGAGCAGCCGCTGTGGCTCGATGGGAAAGAGAAAGGTGGTAGTGAGGCTCTGTCGTTCTAACCCCAGGCTATTGAGTGAAATCGAGGTCAAGAAGAGCAGCACGACCAGGGGCGAGATGAATAGAATGTACTGCTTGCCAAAGCCAGCGGAATTGGGATTGACGAGCGGCCCGACAATGAAAACCGCGACGTAGACCACCGATTGAAACAACAAGGCTTTCAATTGAGGATCACGCCAGAAGTATTTCAACTCCTTGACGGCAATGGCTGTGACCTGCGGTGGCAATAGCCGATCCCATAGGCTCGCGCCCATGGTAGGGACGCGATTGATCGCGCCCGCGTCCACCGGTGAGGCCACCACCCGCTGCCTGCGTTGATTGCGGGTTCGCGCGGAGCCTCCGACCTCAGAGGCGCTCAGACTGCGTTGGAGGACGGCTTGCCAGAGATAGAGCAGCGCAACGCTGACTACCAGCAGCAACCCCAGTGAAGCCAGGCTCGCGCCCCAGTTGCCCAGTACCGCTTGCTGGATGGCGCGAGCGGCGAAGCCCGAGGGCAGCCATTGCAGGTAGGGTGAATAGCTGCCCGCCAGCAGGTTGTCATACAGGCGCAGTACGCGCGTCCCGCCAAGCACCAGTTGCTGCATCAGGTAACACGACGAGGTAAAGACGGCGATGATAATGATGCTGAGGTCGCGGAAACGACGGCTTTGCAAGGTGCGCATGAAGAGCGCAAGCACGAGCTGGCTGATGCCGACAAGTTGAATATAGAAGATCAGCATCGTCACTACTGTCAAAATGGCGACAGGCACAGAAACGGCCCAACCCGCTACAATGGCAGCCATGAGCAAAAACAACCCCACCGTCGGCACATCGAGCAGCGTAGAGAAGAGCAGGCTCACCATCAACTCCGCGCGTGTCAGGGGAAAGAGCGTCAATTTGGAGATGTCCAGGCCCTCATTGTTGCTAAACTCCAGTAAAGGCAAGACAATCCACAATACGAATAGACCTGTCAGCACAAGGTAGAGAACTTCGGTGTTGGCAGGGGTGGGCAACGCTCGATAGGCGAAGTAGGTGCCAAAGGCGGCCAAGCCCGCGAAAAACACGACCACCAGTAAAAAGATGATCGAGCCAATCAGACTTGCCCGGTTGCGCGCAAATCCCCGCGTCAGCATTTTCCAGCGCGCCCAGAAGAGCCAACGTACCTTATCAGCGTGCACTTGCATGATGTGGCCCTCCGCTTCTTACTCTAGCCAGCTCAGATTATGATTCTCTTCACGCGCACCGATCACGTTCAGGAAGATATCTTCCAGCGTGGCATCCTTCTCTTCGCCGCTGGCCCTGGCACGCAGTTCTTGCAGCGTTCCCTCGGCTACTAACTTGCCCTGGTTGATGATGCCGACGCGCGTGCAGAGCCGTTCCACCACCTCCATGATATGAGATGAGAAGAAGACGGTGGTGCCGTGTTGGGTCAAATCGCGCAGGATATCGCGGATGGTACGCGAACTTACCGGGTCGATACCCTCGAATGGCTCATCCAGGAACAAGACCTGGGGACGATGGATGAGGGCAGCCGCCAGCGCTATCTTTTTGCGCATACCCACCGAATAATCGACGATCAGCTTCTCGGCATCATCGGTAAGCGTCATGACGTGCAGCAATTCCTCAGAACGCCTGCGGATATCGGCACCTGGTACGCCATACATATGCCCGGCAAAGATTAAAAACTCCCTGCCTGATAATCGTTCATAGAGATTGAGGTATTCTGGTAATACACCCATGATTGCGCGCGCCCTTACCGGCTCATGCCATACATCGATTCCGCCAACGTAGACGCTGCCCGACGTGGGGCGCAAAAGGCCTACCATCATTTTGATGGTAGTAGATTTACCGGCCCCGTTTGGGCCGAGAAAACCATAAAATTCGCCGCGCTGTACCGTCAAGGTGAGGTAGTTCACAGCGGCCTTCTGTCCAAACACGCGCAGCAGATCATAGGCCGCGATTGCAGGTAATGCTTGCGCCTTTGGCGCCTGTTCATATTGCTCAAATTGGGGTCGCTGTATACCGGTATTGGAGACAATAGGAGAAAGGTTTTCAGGATGCATTGACATTTCTCGCGTATCCTTATCTTCATAATATGTTCGCTGTATAGCTAATTGCTATATAAGCATAACATGGGTAAGAAAGGTTTGTCAAGATAATTCAACGAGAATACAGGTCAGTAATCGAAAGTCCTCTAATTCATCCATTCGCCGGGAGCATTGCTGTGGACGCGCACTCCTGCTTCGTGCTTTTGCATAGCTTGCGCGTCCTTTGCAATATGTTCGCGTATGCGCGCGGAGGAGGTGCGGTGCCAGTAGCCGACGGGGAACAAGCCCACGCCAACGGCGATGGCGGCGCCGATTTCAGCGCGATTGAAGGGCAGGCCTCGCGGCAAATGATACGGCACCCGGGTCAATATAGCGAGGTGAAGCAGCAGGGCAAAGATAAAAATGCCCAGTTCGATCAGGCCCGCGGCAAGATAGGAGAGTATTTCTGCTTTGCGCTTCTTGCGAAATAGCACGGCACAGGCCGCATTCACGAGAAGTAGGAAACCTGTGATCCAAAGCGTCACAGTAATTAAGATATTCGTCACCAGAGCCTCCTAGCACACGGCTGCCCACATCGGCTCTGCGAAATCGGCATGGATGTAATTAAGATATTCGTCACTAGAGCCTCCTAGCACAGGTTTCTATGTATAAGTCAACCTTAAGTCTGAAAAGGCGACTTCCGTTCCCCTCAGATTCACCAGCATCCCCACTTCCCCATTCGTCAACGAGCTATCCTGGATGGTCCAGGCCTGCTTTCCATTTACTATCAACGTATAGTTCCTGCCGTTTACAAGAATTTTGAAGGTATTCAGACTTTTTGGCCCCTGCCCCTGGTGAAATTCGCCGCCAAAGGGATGATGCGCGAGCTCTTTCCAGGGAGTAGCCTGGCTGTTATCGTACTTCCAGAATTGATATTCTCCGCCTTTTTTATTGAGGACTTCCAGGGTATAAAAGCTTACCATCAGCTTGCCGTTCTTCTCCTGGGAGGAAAAACGTAGGATCATGCCGAACTCGTTATTGATGGAGTTGTCGTCTCCTCGTATCTCCTGCATGGTGAGGCTATAGGCATAGGGCCGCGTTATGGTTCCACCCTGTAATATAGCAGGTGCAACCCTGGAGGGGTCGTTGTTTGTGATATGGTAAGCGCCATCCATGAACTGGTATAGGACGGTGCCGCTGGTTGCAACAGGCCAGTTGCGGATATTTTGGGATAAAGGATCATAGAGAATTGTATTTGCTTCAAGCGTCGCCATGGCCCGGGCCGTTGCGGTGGCTTTCAGGTCGGGCGTCTTGACAACGGTTGTCGCTGTCGACGGCCTGGACGAATGGTTCGAAGGAGTACGCGTCAATAAGAATGAAATAGAGCCGATCACCACGAGCAAGGCCGCCAGTGCGAATGCAAAGGCTTTTATGTGTTGCAGAAGCGGATGTTTTGCCGGGGCGGAAGGTTGCCTGGGGTTTTCCTGTATTGGGGGCAGTGTTGGCAAGATGCCGGTTCTATACTGCCCAGGTTGGCCTGCTATGGGTATGGAGATGATTTTCGCCGGGCCGGTCAATTTATATGTGCCTGTTACACCGGTATTCTCCTGCTCGAAAGAGCGAACGGTGGATAGCGGCGCATTCCCTGCACTATTACCAGTTTCTATCGCCTGCTGCAAGGGCCTGGTCTGATTGACGGGCGTCACGCGGTTCATCGCTGGCTGTGCTGATTGCGGAAGGGTTTTTGTCGTGCGCGTCTCCTCTTTTTGTGCTACTGTAGGGGTTAGATTTATCGCGCCCGTGTTAGCAGGACGGATAGGCGCCTCGTTTCCAAGCTTGAGATACATATCTGTTGAGGCAGACAAAGCAGGTCTCAACATTATGGGATCGGTCGATGATGAATCGCCCTGCTGGCCACCGGTAGCGGACAAAACGCCTGTACGCCAATTTGGATCGAATGACAAGAGGTGCGCCCCTGTTGCATCCTGCTGAGCAGGCAGCGTTTTCTGCGAGGACGATGTGTTCTCTCCAGGAGGCGACTGCAAAGGTCCGGGGTTCCCTGACCTCATCTCACCTCTGTCCTCACCCTTACTATGATATGACGGAGATGCAGTGGTTGCTTTTTGTGCAGCATTTCCATAGGAGGCGTGACGAAATGCCAGGGCCAGATCTTGCGCGCGAGCATAACGTTCTGCCGGCGTTTTCGCTAAGGCCGCAAGTATGGACTGTTCAGCAGCAGCAGGCAAACCACTACGCAAGGCACGAGGGGAAGGCGGTGGCATCTTGAGGTGTTTCGTCGCCACTTTCATGAGCGTTTGTCCCGAAAAAGGCGGCACACCTGTGACCATGCGGTACAGGATCGCTCCCAGGGAATAGAGATCCGCCCGCCCATCCACTGCTTTGCCTAGCACCTGCTCCGGGGCCATGTAGTCCAGCATGCCGGGTCGAGAGAGGCGCATCTGGGCAGTTT
>VBFM01000068.1:0-7229 GCA_005882595.1 Chloroflexota bacterium | reverse complement strand
CGGCAGCGATTTGTTCCAGGTAGGAGGCTGCTTTGGGCAAAGGGAGCGCACCTTCTCGCGTAAGCACATCTTCCAGCGTTTCCCCGGCGATATATGGCATCACGAGATAAGCCAGACCATCAACATCGCCATAGGAATAGACGCTCACAATGTGTGGATGTTCCAGGGATGAGACAGGCGTTATCTCTTTGTTGAATTTTTCCAGGAACTCAATTTGTTGCAGAAGTTCAAGAGAAGCGGCGCGTAGCAACACTTTCACGGCTACTTGACGAACAGGTTGCGACTGGATAGCCAGGTACTTCTCAGCTTGCCTGACCGGAGATAGAGACGCACTTTCGTTGGCAAGGTACACGGCTCCCATGGTCCCCAAACCAATCACGTCTAGCAGATTACATGTTCCGAGTACTTTCCCCCTCAATACTTCAGCATCCATGCAAATTCCCCTCTCTCATTGCTGCTGGCTGCTTCCAGAGCGACCGCGAGGGTTCGCCCTGGAAGTTACACGTTACCCCATGATGCTATCTTAGCCAAATGAGAGGGTTCTGACAATGCATTAGCCTTAAGGATATGACCAAAGTACTCCTATCGTCCTGCCTGACGGCGAAGCCGTAGCACGCAGTGCGTTGGCAGGGCGGGTAGGTGCCGACCTCTTTAAACCTTGATAATCAACAGATTCGAGAAAGCAATCTCGGTGCCATCCAGGTTTACCAGCATACCGACATAGCCCGAAACATAGGATTTATCTACAGTCGGCTTGCCAAGCGATTTGCCATTGACCTGGAAAGAGAAACTGCTGCCATTGGCGATCACCTTGAACGTGTTGACGATGTGCGGGCCATGCCCTTCGTGGAATTCGTTGCCGAACTTCTGGCTCCAGAGGGGAGTCCAGGGATTGGCCTTGTTGGGATCGTACTTGTAGAACCAGTATTTGCCGTTATCCCCGGTGGTATTGACCACTTCAAAGCTGTAGAAGGTACCTGCCTGCTGGTTGTAGCGGAAGATCATACCGAAGGAGTTCACGGGCGAGGTATCATCTCCACGAATCTCTTGCATGGTAAGCGAATAGGCCATTGGCTCATTGGGTAGAGCATAAGGCACCACTACTGCCACACCTTGCTTGCCTAAATCGGTAATATGATACGCGCCATTCTGAAATACATAGGCTCTCGTCGCACTGGTGCCCTCCGGCAAATTGCGGATATTCGAGCTGAGTGGATCGGCAAGGATGGTATTGGCCTGGGCAGTAGCGGTCGCCTGGGCAGCCAGGGTAGCCTGCAAATTCGGTTTTCCCTGTGTACCTGTCGTCGGCGCACCGGTGGTAGGCTGACTATTATGCGTGCGCACAAACCAGAAGCCGGCGGCACCACCGAGGACCAGTATCAACAGAACCGCCACCATTACTATGTTCTTGAGTATATTTGGGACCGATTTCACCGGAGCGGGAGGCTGTACGGCAGGTGGTACGGGTAAAAGCCCTGTTACGTATTGTCCGGGAGCCACAGGCACCTGCACAACTTTAACCGGACCCGTCAACTTGATGGTTTGAGAACCTTGATCGTAATTCGGTACTGTAAGCGAACCCGTGGACACGTTCAGCGAAGGCGACAATTGCCGAATGCCCGACTCCGCGAAAGTCGAAGGAGACCTGGCTGGCGTCTGAGGAACCGGAGGCATGGCATTGTCCATAGGCGCATTCTTTGATGGTGCCTTCAAGCCCCCCTGAAATGCTGCTGGTTGTGCGCCTGTAGCAGAAAACATACCGGGAGGGGTCGCGGGATTTTGCAGGTTTACGTTGGCGGTAGGAATAGCTCCGCTGCTCTCCGATCCTACCTTTGGAAACATGCCGGTGCGGGATAGCAAACCGGTTGAACGCGGAGTGCTCGGCACGGGAACATTGCCCGTTGCGGCACCCTGCACGGCGGCAAAAGTGCCTGTTTGCCATTTAGGATCAAATAGCCCTCGTTGAGAGAAGACCCCTGAACCACCAATACCACTTGATGAAAATGGATCAGTTTGCGAGGGCTCGATAAATCGAGCCCCTACAGTTTGAGCTGTTATGTTGGATAAGGCCAGGCGGAAAGCTGTGGCTAGCTCAAAGCCATTAGCATAACGATCCGATGGACGTTTCGAGAGCGCCTTGAGGATGACTTGTTCAACGGCGACAGGTAAATCGGGACGGAAACGGCGCGGAGTGGGAGGCTGCGCGTGTAACTGTTGCGCAGCAATCTGCATAGGGGTCTCCCCCTGGAACGGTGTCGTCCCTGTGACCATCTGGAAGAGGATGATGCCCAGCGAATACAGGTCGGCGCGTCCATCAACTTCATCACCCATCACCTGCTCCGGGGACATGTAATCCGGCGTTCCCACAGGCGCGCCCGCACCCGTCAAGCGCACCAGCATCTGACCCTCCTCGGTCACAATCTTTACCAATCCGAAGTCAGTCAGCAGCAGGCGTCCTTCAGGTGTCAATAAAATATTAGCCGGTTTGATATCCCGGTGGACGACTCCACGCGCATGCGCAAAATCCAACGCGGCAGCCAGTTGCTCCAGGTAGTTGACACTCTTGGGAAGTAGGATCTGACCTTCGCGTTCCATGACATCGCGTAATGTGCCGCCGCTGACATAAGGCATCACCAGGTAAGCCAGCCCATCACGTTCACCATATTCGTACACCGGCATAATATTGGGATGTTCCAATGAAGCAGCAGCGTCGGTCTCACGCCTGAAGCGCTCCAGGAAAGCTGCGAGATGCTGTGGTTTCAGGGCCGTGGCTGGCAACAACACTTTCACCGCTACCTGGCGCCGGGGACGTGACTGTTGGGCCAGATATACCGCACCCATACCCCCTTGCCCGATCAGTTGTTGCAGTGTGCAGGTTCCTAGTACTGTTCCTACTAAAGCTTCAGCATTCATCAAAAACTTCCTCTTCTCGTGTCCTGTTTCTTTTGAGATATCCTTACGGTTTTACATGGTAGTCAATTTACCGGCCTATAGCAATGGAGAAGCCTCGACAACATGACCAAAGTAATGTTCGCCGGTAAATGTTTTTTTACCGTAGTGACATCTACCCATTTCATCACACCTAATCAATGGCAATAAACGGGAGAATTTAGCCGATTCGAGGTGGATGGGTAAAACGGGCTATATGTCCTATTCCTCTTCGATGATGTCTTCCGGATCGGTATCCTCTTCGGCATCAAGCGGGACCTCTTCGCCGCCGACCTGAGCAACCATCGAGGGAACAGTGCGGCTTTGAATGATGATGCCGCGCAGCAGAGAAGCAGTGGCTTGCGCAAGCATGGGGCGCAAACGTTCAAGTCGTTCGCGGTAGAGCTGAAGTTGTGCGGTATATTTTTTCACATGTTTGGTGTGTGTGGTGGACGCGTCTGTCTCAAGCGAGGCCCAGAAATCACGCGCGTCCAGCGCCTGGCCCACAGCGGATTGCACTTGCTGCAATAGATCGATGGTCTGATTGAGTACCATCAGCAAATCGCCCTCGGCAAGATCGATACGCCGGAGCAGCCCGGTGAGTGACATGCCTCGTGACCATGCCAAAGCCACGCCATGAAAATCGGGCAGAATACCCGGGGAGGCAGTAATGTTGGCCTGCGCTTCAATGGCGCGCACATGCTGGGTAATACGCCAGAGTTCGCGGCGCACCTGCAAGACATGGGCATTCAGGACGTTGCGGTTATTGAGGCGGCGTTCATGATCGAAGACGAACCAGCTGCAAACCTCCGCCAGTTCGGCTGCCGAAAGGTCATTCAGCACTCCCTGGGTAATCAACTCGACAAGAAAGATACCGGCGGGGTGGAAGACACTGCGCAGCAGGCGCCCTTTCAGCGTCAGTCGATCGCGCTCATCGATATAGTCAAGTGCGCGCAAGGCGAAGATCGTGCCTTCGAGTTCGGCTGCGCCAGCGCGGCTGAGTGGATACGCGCCAATCTTCTTGCGCCGTTTCTCCAGCGCGGAAATGGCCGCAGCGGATGCCACGCCTTTCTTCTTGCCAGCCTTCTTACCTTTTTGAGCGCGCAGTTCCATTTTCTCCAGGCGCGCCAGTTCGCGCTCCTCCCACAATACATAGCGCTGGTATTCGCGCAGACTGGAGGCACAGATGCGGCGCAGGTGTTTGATATCGCCGGGCCGCCACAGGTTCAGCACCGAGTTATAGCGAATGACAAAGGAACTCGTGACAGGCAACAATTCGCCTGTGATGCGCTTGAATGACTCCTCAAACGGCTCCCAGGGAGAATAGGGGATGACCGCCGCGCCGCGGACATCCATGCCGCGACGGCCAGCGCGCCCTGTGAGCTGGCTATACTCGTTAGGCGTCAGCAAGCGCATCTCCTGCCCATCAAATTTGCTCAGGCTGCCAACAACCACGGCGCGGGCTGGCATATTGATGCCAAGCGCGAGTGTGTCGGTGGCAAAAACCGCGCGCAGGTATCCCCGCGCAAACAGTGTTTCGACCAGCACCTTCAAGCCTGGCAATAGCCCGGCATGGTGAAAGGCCAGGCCACGCGGCAGCAGATCAACCAGCAAGTGTACCTGTCGCAAATTGCGATCCTCTTTGGGCAGATGCTCCAGCCACACGCTCACCTCTTCTCTAATCTGGCGCTCTTCCTCGGGCGTGGTAAAGAGGTGCAGGGAGGCGCTCATGGCCGCCTCTTCTACGACTTTGCGCCCTGGTAGAAAGTAGAGGCAGGGCAACAAGTCCGCCTCGCGCAGGGCAGTAAGCACTTCGCCCGGTTCAGGCGTCCTGCGCTCGACGGGGCGTTTTGGTTTGCGAGAATCGCGCGCTGTGGAGGTAGTTGTTTCTTCATCAGTTGCACCTACCGACCCATTCCCAGAGGGCGACCGCAAGGGCCCGCGCCCCTCCTCTCCACCACTCCCGCCCCTACTCTGATACGACAATGACTCTTTAAGGGCACCGGTGGGCTGAGACTGATTTTTGCGCTTTTTCCTGCCTTCGTACGATTGGTCTTCCTCGTCCTCTTCTTCATCGCCAAAGGTATAGATACGATTGCGACCGCGCATCATGGCGATACGCGCCTCGCCGCCCACATCGGGGAAGCGTTCAACGCGCTGGCCGTTGGCGTCCTGCACAAGATGCAGCTTGTTATCGAGGAAGTAGTAATGTTCGAGGGGAACGGCGCGTTGCTCGTGCACAACTAACGCGATAGGACGGTGCACGCGGCTAATCCAATCGGCCAGGTCTACGGCATTGCTGACGGTCGCCGAGAGACCGACTAACTGCACGTGAGGCGGCGAGCAAATGATGGCCTCTTCCCAGACAGGCCCGCGCCCAATATCGCTCAGGTAATGCAGTTCATCAAAGATGATGTAGCCCACGTCGACGAGGGCAGAGGGAATGCGATTTTCATCATTGGCAAAACGGTCTCCGCCTTCCTCCAACAGCATATTGCGATACACTTCCGTAGTCATGATGACAATAGAGGCGGTGCTGTGTTCTACAATATCGCCCGTTACCAATCCAACAGCATCGGTGCCGTACAGGGCGCGCATATCGCGATACTTCTGGTTGGAGAGCGCTTTGAGGGGCGTGGTATAGATGACGCGCTGGTGTCTTTGCTGCGCGCGCCAGATGGCATATTCCGCCACTAACGTTTTACCCGTGCCGGTGGGAGCCGCCACCATGACGGATCGATCCTGCGCGAGCTGGGCGATGGCCTCCAATTGAAAATCATCTAATGGGAAAGGGTAACGCGCTACAAATGCTTCGATATCCCCAGCGGCTTCAGACTGTGGCTCCACTGCTGCCACCACCTGCTCATCCATGTGTTACTTCTTTTCGTGTCTGTGCTACAACGTTCGTCTGTTGCATTGTAGCATGAAGCGAGAGCATGGACAAGCAGGAGCACTCTTTCTCTTTGTAGGGACAATGGGTGGTTGTGATGCAGGGAGGGGGCCTGGTGCTTGTCCTGTGCGCCTTCTCGATTCCCCAGGAGGACAAGCACGAGGCCCCCACATCCACTCCCATCCGCCCCTTGTCCCTACGGAGAAAAGGCCAATTGTAGATGCTCCAGGGATGTGTTGCCACCTGAGCACACCAATCCTACCTTCTTGCCTTTTAACTGGTCGCGTATGCTGTACGCTCCTGCCAGGGCCGCTGCGCCCGCTCCTTCGGCAAGCGTGTGAGTGCGCTCGATCATCCACAGCATAGCTTGTTTAATTTCGTCCTCGCTCACCAGCAGGAAATCGTGGAGGCCTTCCCGCAGTATCTCCTGTGGCAGTTCAAAGGCGATGCCGGTTGCCAGGCCCTCGGCGAAGGTGCGATTGGGGGCAGTGACCAGGCGTCTCTGTCGCCATGTTTCGTAGGCCGCGGGAGCTGCTTCGGATTGCACGCCGATGACCTGAATAGCAGGGTTTACGGCATGGGCGGCAATACAGACCCCGGCTGCACCGCTCCCGCCGCCAATGGGCACGAAGATCACGTCCAGTTCCGGCTCGTCTTCCAGCATTTCCAGCCCTTCGGTAGCTACTCCTGCGATGAGCAGAGGTTCGTTGCCGGAATGAATGTAGCGATAGCCATAGGTGTGGACCAGTGCCTCGCAATGCAACTTGGAATCGTCAAAGTTCACACCATGCTGGATGACTTCCGCGCCCATACCCCGCATGGCGGCCACCTTCCCCGGATTGGCTATTTCAGGCACCACGATGATGGCCTTGACTCCAAAAAGCCGGGCGGCATAGGCGACCGATTGCCCGTGATTGCCCGTTGAAGCGGCGATAACGCCTCGCGAACGCTCTTCTTCGCTGAGCTGGGAAATAAGATTGATACCGCCGCGCACTTTGAACGCGCCCACCGGCTGGTAGTTCTCATGCTTGATATACACCTCGGTATCAAGCAAGGCATCCATCGCCGGGTAGCGGTAGAGCGGTGTGCGTGCCAGGTAGGGACGTATGCGCCGCTGCGCTTGCAGGACATCGCTGAATGTTGGAATATGCATGGAGTGACTTCCCCTTTCTCTTCTGGTTGGTATTTCTTCTTCTATTATTGCATAATGATAGAAATCAACAGATAAGTAAAGGGGCAATGCTATGTCAACATCACCAGCCAATCCAAAGGTGGAGGCTATTCGCAGCGATGCGCAGCACTCGTACGACGCGCTCAATCAACTCATCGATGGTCCCCTGGCGCAACTTCAACCAGAGCAACTCTACCATTCACCCGACGGCAGCGAATGGACCATCATGGAAAACCTGGC
>VBFM01000067.1:6370-6863 GCA_005882595.1 Chloroflexota bacterium | reverse complement strand
AGAGCATAGGCCCCGACAAGCACGAAGAGAAGATAGCCAGCAATAGTGAACAGGGTCCACAGACTATCGTTTGAACCCGCGTAGTAGAGACATGTCCCCTGGACGACGACCAGCCCCAGCAGGATAATGGCTAGAGGTACAAGGGGCAGATTTCTCGAAGCCGCCGGTAATGCAAAGAGGAAGATCAGGAGTGCAAAAGGCACCGGCACAAGCACCGGAGAGAACTGCAGCGCCAATCGCTGTAGCGTCTGCCAGCTAAAAAGTGGAGCCTGATTCCACATCTCGACATCGCTATCCGTACTCGGATACGATGCCTGCAAATCTTCTTGATCCTGCTCATCATCCAGCAGCGCGGGATGCACCGGATCATCAGTATCTACGAAAACGGATTGCGCATCCCAACTTACGGTACTGGAATCTGGCCACGAAGCGTGTTTGTTATCCCGTTCCAATGACATAGGTTCTCCTCTCTATCCACCTGGGTGGATGGGTA
>VBFM01000067.1:0-6350 GCA_005882595.1 Chloroflexota bacterium | reverse complement strand
ACCGCAAGTGCCACATCCTCCTCCATTCCCTGCCTTCGTCCCACAAGAACCACATCCTCCACCCTTCGCGCCACATGAACCGCAGCCCCCACTTCCACATCCTCCACCCTTCGCGCCACACGAACTACAGCCGCCCACTCTCTCCTGTTGGAGTGGTACCTGAATGATCGCGCCGCTTTCCAGCATGACCTCAACCGATGATTTCGGCACATTGATTGAGACAACCCGTCCCTGGCCACTAGGCGTATCCAACATAGAGCCGACCGGCGGCATATCCTGCTTCGCCTGGATGTAGGTATCGTTTTCATAGGCCAGACAACACAGCAGGCGACCACACACCCCGGAAATCTTGGCGGGATTGAGCGGTAAATCTTGCTCCTTCGCCATCTTAATGGAAACGACCCCAAAATCAGTAATCCAGGAACTACAACACAGAGTTTTGCCACAGATGCCTACTCCACCTTGTATTTTCGCCTGGTCGCGCGCTCCAATCTGGCGCAGTTCGATACGTGTGCGGAACGTAGCCGCCAGGTCACGTACCAGCGCCCGGAAGTCAACGCGCTCATCGGCAGTGAAATAGAAGGTCAACCTGCTCCCATCAAAAGTATACTCCGCCTCGACTAATTTCATGGGCAACTGGTGCTGCGTCACGTGCCGCGCGCATTGCGTCAGTGCCTCCTTCTCCTTCCCTTTAAACGAGAGCATCATACGTAATTCGTCTTCGCTTGCCAGCCGCAGCACCGGCTTCAAAGGGTCGCTTAAATCCTTCTCCGCGATTTTCTTCGGCGCGATTACCACTCGCCCCGCTTCCACACCGCGCACCGTTTCGACAATCACGTATTGCCCGGTTGCGTACGATGCTTCCCGTGGGTCAAAGTAATAAATACGCCCTGCTGGACGAAAACGAATGCCTACAATAGTGACAACTCTATCATCTACAGCCGTTGCTGGAGACATGCTTGCTCCATCCTTGCTAGTTACATCTCGTTTGTCAGCAGGATCGCCTCCGCTACCTCGCGCATCGATTTGCGATTGTTCATGCTGGCCTTCTGTATCTTGCGGAACGCCTCCTGCTCGCTCAAGCCCTGTTTCTCCATCAACAAACCTTTCGCGCGCTCAACTACTTTGCGCGTGGCTAACTGTTCCGTCAGGGTATTGGCTTTATCCTCCATCGAGCGAAACTCGTTATAGCGGGCAAGCGTCACTTCAATGGCCGGAGCCACTTCACTTTCACGGAGAGGCTTGACGATGTAATTCACAACGCCCGCGTCTTTGGCGCGCTCGACCAACGGCTGGTCGCCGAAGGCCGTCAAAAGCAGAACCGGGGCAATCTTCTCCTGCGTGAGCGTTTCGGCAGCAGCAATGCCATCCATCTCAGGCATTCGGATATCCATGATCACCAGGTCTGGCCGCACCTCGCGAGCCAGGTTAACAGCGCTCACACCATCACCCGCCTCACCCACCACCAGGTAGCCCTGTTTCGTCAAGATATCCTTGAGGTCCATGCGTTGTATTGTTTCGTCATCTGCGATGATTATGCGTGTCGGCATAGCGATGTCCTTTGATATTTATCTCTATAATTCCCTGCTTATACCTGTAAAGCGCAATGCATTATGCCCTTACAGGCCGGTAGAACTACTCTCCCCAGAATACTAGATACCGCAAGTATAACATAAAAATGTATTTTGAGTCGAGCTTTCGAGCAACTACCAGGGCGTGCATCAGATTTTTGCGCGGGAAAGCAGCTACCAGGGCAGGGGCAAGCCCAGCCCGTACCCTACACGCAGTGTCACCTCGACCCGTATAGGGTAGGGGCTGGGCTTGCCCCTGCCCTGGCGCTCATTTTTTCCTCTCGCGTCGCTGCAAGTAGCGCTGTGTCTCTCGATATTCCTGGTAGAGATCATCATCCTGGCCCTTGACACCCTTCTTCATCGAGGGAGTATTCCTGCCACTATCGAAGTCAGTATCCGAGGTATTTTGTGATGAACCAGACTTGCCCTGCGTCCTTTGCTGGCTGGACATCGGGGTCAGGCTGCGCGGAACAAGATCGAGACGCGCCAGCACGATCAAAAGCACGACCAGCGTCAATAAGAACACGACGACCGAAGTATCAACGTGAATGGAGCCAATAGTGAAGAGTTGCGCGTTCAGATTATTGTTCACCAAGAAGACCCTCTCGTATCCCCCGACGAATTCTGCAACGAGCAGATAGGCAAGGATGCCTATCAGGTGACGAGGTTTAAACCCTCCACGGCGAGGAGGAGGCGCGGTGCGAGATGGCGCGCTCCTGGCGACGGCCTTTGGCTCCGGCTTTTTCGGCTCCCTGGTCTCTTTAGTTTCTCTCGTCTCTTTCAGTTCTTTTTTGCCAGAGGCTGCCTTTCCGCGCGTAGCGCGAGCCAGGCGCGCCGCGGCCGCGTCGGTTTCCTTCGCTTCGGCTGTCTCCTCTTTCCTTCCTACAGTAGAAAAGAAACGTGGCCTGTTCTTCTTGACGACGGGAGCCTCCTCTGCCACAGGCGAGACCTCTGCCGGAGGTGCGCTAATAACTGTTTCTTCTGTTTGAGTATCTACGGTTGATGCCTGCTCGCTAGAAGCGCCGGTAACCAGTACCGGGCGATTACGTCCATGACGGTTCGCGCGTTTATATGTACCTGGCTTGCCCTGCTGCCCCGTATTTCGCTCTTCGTTCATTCCTGACCTCCACGCGATTCACGATAATCGTCGAAAGGTAACTGTTCGTCACCCGGCTGTTGCTCCTGGTCGCTACCCAGGTAAATACTACTCTGTATCGGCTGCGGCGATGCATTGCCCGCCTCCTGACCCTGCTGCGCCGGAGGCGCTGAGATCGACGGATAAACGGGAGTCGGCTGCAAAGGCGAACGCTGCTGTTGCTGTGCAGGAGGCAGCGATTGCGGTCGATAGCTGGAATGCGGAGCCGCCGCTTCAAGCACAGCCAGTCCCGCGCGCGCAATATCATCATCCCGTCCAGGCGCATTGCCGCCGCTCACGCCAATGCCACCAACGGTCGCGCCTCCCATACGGATCGGCCACCCCCCGGCAGCCATAATAAACTTGCCCTGTGTCATGGTCGCCATACTCGATGCAAAGCCGGGGATACCCGTCCCCCATTGAGCCACCGCATCCGTAGACTGATTAAACATGACAGCCGTACTCGCCTTAGCAATACTGATATTGCCCGTAGCCCAACCATAGGGAGCCATCATACGCTCAAACAGCACAAGATGCCCACCCGCATCAACAATCGCAATGCTCACCGGACTTCGTAATTCTTGAGCGCGTTGCTTACAGGCATCCATAACCCGCCGCGCAATCTCTATCGAAATACTCACAAATCGCTCCTTACTGACGACCGAGACTACCATTCATTCAGATGCGTGCGAAGCGCCAGTCACGATAACGGTGTTTCTGAATGAATAAGGAGGATACACTCCGCCGCCCAAAATTTCTAGATGATATTGTTGCCAGTATATCTTATCCCACACATAGGTACAAGTGGCTATCATTTCGCTTCGCAAAAACTTTCTGATACTATATACTCATGAAGACAAACTTGTCTCAGAGGGGTAACGCTGACGCTCTAGTGGAGAGGTTCAATCATGCGGAGAAGCAGATCTGTATTTCGCAATCCTCGCCGTATCATTGGCATATTTGTGCTTATCCTGCTTATTCTTATTCTCTCTTTCGTCGTCTTTCTCATCAAGCAACAGACAATAGGGAGCGTGCAAGTACCGAGTGCAACTTCGTCTCAGTCTCCTATCGAGGAGAGCGTACCAGTACCAGGTGCAACTTCGTCTGCTACTCCGGCCAGGTCTGCTACTCCGGCCAGGTCTGCTACTCCAGTCAATTCTCCTTATCCAGCCAATATAGACAATGAGGGGCTAAGCAGGTATGGGACCTATCATTCTTCAGCGCTGGCCAATCCGAATGTTGCCGCGATCGATATCAATATGAACTGGGTAGACGTTGAACCGCAGCAAGGAGTGTTTAACTGGGCTCCCGCCGATAATGAAGCAGCAGCCTGGGCCGCAGCAGGTAAACGGTTTACCTTAATTGTGAAATATATCAATGAAGGAACCTCAGGAACTGACTGTAGTAGTCCACAATTGATCCCTTCCTGGGAGATCGCACGCATTCCGAGTTTTTGTGATACAGACATGGGAACACTGATTCCCGATTACTTTGATCCCACGTTTACCGCCGATCTGCAAGCGTACATCCAGGCGATTGCCAGCCATTTCGCTGCCAGTCCCTACCGGAACAATTTACTCTATGTAAGGATAGCCGTTGGGGAAGGGGGCGAAGGATTACCTATAATGCTTCGTGGGGACTATGCCAGCGTGGATAAACCCCACTTAGTCACCTGGGGCTATACGCCAACCACCTGGGCGGCCTGGCAGAAAGAGATGATGACGTCATATCAACACGCGTTTTCCTATTCCACTGTGATCTATCCCCTCAATGGCCTGGATATAGATCCCACCACAGGACAAGCGGTACAATTAGAAGTGGCGCGTTGGGCTGCTTCACAGGGCATGGGGGTTGGACAGCAAGGGCTGCAACTCGGAACCAGTACACCAATTTTTCAGCAACTTCGTTCCCAGTATCCCAGGCTGTATATTCAATATCAAACGATCTCGTTTGTGAGTAATAGCGTCACGTCCTCCTGTGATGCCACCTGCGTGGTGCAAGCAGATATCCAGGCAGCAGAGAACAATGGGGCGCAATTTATTGAATGGTACGCAGCAGATGTCGTCAATCCGGCATACCAATCACTGTTTGCCCAGTGGCAGCAAATAGTGAATAGCAAATATAGATTATAGAAGCAGGAGAGAGTTTCTTAATTTTGCGAAAGGGGCGATGGAATGGACGAGGCAAGATGACTGGTCTCAATCAAGCTGACCCGCTCCCTCCTCCACTCCAACCTGCTATACTTCTCTTCCACCAACCTATGGGCCAGTTCCCATTCCGAGGTGCTCAACTGGCCCTCCATAAATGTCACCTGTAAAGCCTCGCTGAAACCCTTACGAAACGCCTGGGCCACATCATCCCATGAAACGCCTGACGCGAACGTCCTCAACGGGGTAGTTTTCTCACAATAGGCTGCCAGCGCCTCCGCTCTCGCATCCCGGGTGGGAAAGCGCAGCATAGCAAAAAACTCAGCCGCGCGGTCATCCAGTGGGAGCGACCCCTGTTGCAGGAGCGCGTCATCTTTCCACACCTGGGCGCTGCCAATCAGCTTGAAGCCGCCACTGGTCAGGTCGGCCTGTGTGGATGAGGCAAAACACGCTGCCGACGGCTGCTTGCTGACGCGCTCATCACTCAGCTCGGCTCGAACTCCCAGCGCGTTCAACGCTGCCAGCAGCCCTTGTGCGAGATAGGCATAAGCGGCAACTATGCCGGAGGGAACGCCAAAACGTTTGCCGATGACGATGCTATAGGTGAACTCATCGCGGTGATAGACTGCGCGCCCGCCCGTTGGCCGGCGCACCAACGCCACCCCTTGCTGCTGGCACACATCGAGAAGTATCTCGCGCTCAACACTCTGAAAACGCCCCAGGGAGATCGAGGGTGAAGACCAGCGAAAGACGCGCAGGGTTGGCGGCGCCTCACCGCCCAAATGGTGCAGCAGCACAGCCTCGTCGATAGCCATATTCATAGCGGCATCCTGTATACCGGTATTGAGGAAACGGTAGGGTTCAGTCATGGATTCTGATGTCCTTTGCTATGAGCGCAGGCGCGCGGCCCGCCACTTTTCGCGCTGGTCCTCGCGCACCTTCTCCGAGGTAGGAACATAGCGCGCTAAAAAGTCGTCGCGGAACGCGCAATAGGTTCCCGCGACAATCGCGGCGCGCAGTTCTCCGGCCAGCCGCAGCATGAAACGGATATTATGGATACTCCCTAAACGATAATACAGTTGTTCTCCGGTGCGCGCCAGGTGGTGCACATAGCCCGCGCTATAGTTGCGACACGTATAGCAATCGCACCCCTCCTCAATAGGCCCGCGCTCAGTACGAAAACGCGCCGATTTGATATTAACGCGCCCCGCATGTGTAAACAGGCCGCCATGCCGGGCAACCCGTGTAGGCAACACACAATCGAACATATCCATCCCCAGCCCCACGCTGATCACCAGGTCTTCGGGCGAGCCGACGCCCAGCAGGTGACGCGGCTTGTCTCTCGGCAGTTCCGGCGTAACGGCGCGCAGCATCTCCCACATCATCGCTTTAGGTTCGCCTACCGATAGTCCGCCAATCGAGAGACCCGGAAAGGGAAGATTGCCGGTGAAGCGCGCGCTTTCCTGCCGCAGCTCCGCCTCAAAGGCGCCCTGCACG
>VBFM01000066.1:10100-25429 GCA_005882595.1 Chloroflexota bacterium | reverse complement strand
ACCGCCCCATGACTTGTGAAGGCTCTGTTAGCGAATGACGTGAGCACCCCACGACAAAGTGGCTACCCAATCCGTATAGGGTACGGGCGTGGGCTTGCCCCCGCCCTGCTTCGTGTGAGCGCTAACAAGCAGGACAGAGCCGCTGCCCATCCCCCACGACAAAGTGGCTGCCCTATCCGTACAGGGTACGGGCGTGGGCTTGCCCCCGCCCTGCTTCTTTTTTCCAGGTTCGTATGTCCCTGCCTCTTTTTTCCAGGTTCGTGTCTCCCTGGCTGGCTTTTCTCTATATTCGCCTCTCAATGCGCTAACGATAAGGGGTGGCACAATCATTGCACAGCCGGAAGTCGCAACGTGACCGCCGTTCCGTCCTCAGGAGCACTGCTAATACTTATCGTCCCGCCGTGAGCATTGACGAGACCCTGGGCAATCGAAAGACCCAATCCGCTTCCTGCTTGCGAGGAGGAGCGCGTCCTTGATGCATCTACGCGATAGAAACGATCGAAGACGTGCGGCAGCGCCTCCTCCGGGATGCCCGTGCCGGTATCACAGACCTCCACAACAATCTCATCTGTACCTTCATTACAAACGCTGACTTCGATCTGGCCGGTTTCAGGTGTAAACTTCAAGGCATTCTCGACAATATTCAGGAGCACGCGCCGCAGTTGATCTGCATCACCACACACGGTAAGGCAAGACGAGGCAGCGGTGCAGCGAATCTCCTGCCCACGCGCCAGTTGTCGGGCCTGCTCATATACCTCGCCAGCCAGGATGCCCATATCAACCCTTTCTTCATGCAGCTTGATCTGTCCTTCATCTAAGCGGGAGAGGACCAGCAGATCGGCAACCAGTCGCTGCATGCGCTCAACCTCTGCATACATGCCACGCACCAGGCGGCGAGATGCATCGGGGTCTCCATTATCAGCCTCCAGCAACAACATCTCCATGCTCCCACCAAGGGCTGTCAACGGTGTGCGGAGCTCATGTGAAACATCGGCGACAAATTGCTTCTGGCGTGCAAATGCCGCCTCTAAGCGCGTCACCATACTATTAAAGGAGCTGGCTAATCGCCCGACTTCATCTCGTGTCTTTGGTACCTTCAGGCGCGACGACAATGCCCCATCGGCAATACGCGTGCTGACGCGCTCCATTTCAACCAGGGGACGCAGCGCTCCCCGAATCAGTGGCAGTGTGAGGGTCGCAGCTACAACCAGAGCACCTACAATACCGATTACCAGAATTAAGCGCATTTGCTCCACAGCCTGATCTACTGGCGTAGTTGGCGTACTCAATTGTAGTAAAGCGATCGTCACAGTGCCGGGCTGCGCTGCTTTTCCTTGTTTTATTGCCTCCTGTATAGGCTGCAATATGACCAGTTCACGTTGCCCCTGGCTATCGTTTGCCAGGATATACAGTGTATGCGTTGAGAGCCATTGCTGGATGCTCACCTGTTGTAGCGTAACCACAGGCGATCCTGTGTCTTCATAGTCAGCAGCAATAACGCCTCCATCGGGTGCCACAACTGATACTCCTATATTTTTATTTAAGCCAATTATTTTACGTGCCGTTGCAATAACATTTGATGCAGCATCAGGAGATATCTTATTTTCTGGCAAAGGAGAGGTATCGAGCTTATCAAGTCTATCGAATGCTGCCACCAGGGATGCCTGGCTACTTAAGGTATTCGCCTGGCTCGCAAGCAAGGCACTTTCTTCAGTCACAGAAATCAATATGCCCAATGCTGCCAGCAGACCGGCGAGCAATCCAAACGATACCAGCGCAAGCCGCCAACGAATCGGCAAACGCCCCATCCACCCATAGAACCAGTGTAAGCGCTCCATATTTCTGCCTCCTTACCCACGCAGGACGTAGCCAACTCCGCGTACTGTTTGCAGTAACTGTGGAGGAATATCGTTCAACTTCTCACGCAAATGGCGTATATAGACCTCGATCACATTGTCATCACCGACGTAATTGTAGCCCCAGATACACCTGTCGCGGGTGCATCATAAAAAACTCCAGCAGGTCAAACTCACGCGGCGTCAACTCAATGACCCGACCATCGCGGTTGACTATGCGGGTGCCACGATTGAGCGTCACTCCTTGAAACGTCAGCTGTTCACCAAGCTGCAAGCCACGCCGGCGCAACACTGCACGTACCCGTGCCATCAACTCCTTGAATGCAAATGGCTTGGTCACATAATCATCGGCCCCAACATCCAGGCCAGCCACGCGATCTTCAACATCTTCCTTCGCCGTCAGCATAATAATGCACGTATCATGCGCTTTACGAATCCGCTGTGCAACCTCTAATCCATTGAGGCCCGGCAGCATCACATCGAGAATCACCATGTCAGGTTGTTGAGCTGCCACAGCCTGTAATGCCTCTGGACCAGTTCTGGCGATACCGACGCAAAACCCCTCATAGCCAAATCCCATCCGCAAAAACTCGATAATTTGCGGCTCATCATCCACAATCAGTACTACAGGCTGGCGTTCTTCCTCTCGTAAAGCCATGCGCATCCTACCTGTTCACTCATGCAGAAGTGGGCATCTTCTTCACAGAAGATACCCACATCCCTAAAACTTCCGCTTAGATGTAATCTACCACCAGATGCTCCTGGTCACGACTCTGCCATCATCAAGACTGACCTGGTGGATTGACAATAACTACAACGTCCGCAGTGAGCGAACCATCGCCATTTAGTGTCCCCACGGCATACACAAAGTCGCCAACTTTGAGATCTGCTAATGTCACTTGCTTCCCCTCTCTCTTGTCACCAAAGCGGGTCGTGGTTGTGGTTTTGATCGTAGCCATTTTGCCGCCATTCTGAATAGTAATCGTTGTACCAGTGATGCGGGTAATATAGCCACCCCCGGAATCACCTTGAGGTCCCTTTGGCGGAATACCGGCAACCACTTCGTCCGCAGTGAGCGAACTATCATTATTCAGTATCCCCTCCGCAAACACAAAGTCACCGACCTTGAGATCTCTTAACGTCACTTGCTTGCCTTCTATCTTGTTGAAAAAGCGGGTCGTGGCGGTCGTCTTGATCGTGGTCGTTTTGCCATCATTCTGAATAGTGATCGTTGTGCCAGTAATACTTGTGATACTGCCAACCGCTGTATCACTTGCGGGTCCAGGCTTTTCAGGAACGAGAATCTCGACATGAGTTGCCGAAATGCTCCAGGCATCGTTTGAACTGCCAACCACACCTATGATCTCACCGACTTTCACGGCGCTCAGGCTTACAGATACACCATCTCTCGTAAACGTCGTACTGGTGGTGGTAATGACATTCACTGCCGTACCATCTTTGTGCTTCCCGTCGATCGTGTGCCCACTAACCCCCGTCACCATCAATACATCTTTCCGTATGCTCCCCTGACCAACCTCGTTCGTCGACGTTTTGGTAGTTGAACCTGCGGCGTTCGCAGAGCTACCTGCTGCAACCAAAGCCAGGAGCAGGAGGATACCTATCCCCAGGGTGTACACCCGTTTCCGCTTCAGATTGTGCTTAGATCTACCCAATATTGTCAATATACCTGCGATCTTTGCCCTTACAGATGGCCTTTCCATAAGAAAACTGCCCCTTCTTCATTGTTATGCTTGCATCAAATTTGGAGACAACAGATAATCGTCCTGGTCTGAGCATAGCAGGCTTCATTGAAGATTCAGGGGCAGTTTGCTGAAAAAATGCTGAAAAGGCGTCCAGTCAGGAGCAATTGTTGGGTTTTGCGTAGGGACAAGGTGCGGGGAAGGGCGGATGCGGGGGCCTTGTGCTTGTCCTCGTCCTGTTGGATTGTCTGCCAATAGCCGCTTTGTGTACCCGGCCGAATCGTTACCTCAACAGGACAAGCACAAGGCCCCCTCCCTCCACCACACCACTCCTTGTCCCTACTCTAACCGTTCGGCAATAATCTGGGCCAAATGCAACACACGCATAGGCCGCCCACTTGCATCGACTCCCCCGCGCAGATGCATCAGGCAGCCAGGATTATCTGCTACCAGTACCGTCGCTCCGGTGCTCCCCGCGTTGTTCAGCTTATTGTTCATAAGGCGTTCCGCCACATCACCGTGCTCAATCGAGGTCGCACCCCCAAACCCGCAGCACACGTCTGACTGCGGCATCTCCCGCAGCTCTAAACCTAGCGCCTCCTGGATGATATGCCGCGCCTCCGAACGCAGGCCAAGACAATTGATCGACTGGCAGGAATCGTGATAGGTCACGATAACATCACCTGCTTTGCCATCGCTTTTCCGAACGGGTAGTTTTGTACCATTTGCCAGCAAAACATGATCCACGAAGCTTGCAAAGTCCATCACTTTCGCGGCCAACGCACGCGCTCGCTGCAGCCACTCCTGCTGCTGTAGATCTTCAAAGAGCCGGATATAGTCTTGTGACAGGGTGACGACGCAGCTTGTCGTGGCACCGACGATGTAGTCGGCCTTGCTTTGTTCCAACGCCTGCTCCAGCACGGTGATCGTCTGGCGTGCCATTTTTACGCAATCGGCGCGATCACCTGAATTGAGCGCGATCAGACCGCAGCAATTTTGCTTTTGTGGGAATGTGACCTGCACACCGCAGGCTTGTAGCACCTTGATGGCGGCCTCACCCATTTCGGGAAAGAGACGGTCTATCATACAGCCCGCGAAGTAGCAGACCGTTATTACGGGTGAGCTAAATCGAGCTCCAACTGTAGCCCTGGAGGCTGGGGATACCTGTCCTTTTACCCTGTCGCGCAGCGGTTTGATCGCGAAGGCGGGAAGGCTGCGCCAGCGCGCAAGCTTCGCTATTGGACGCACTCCCGGAAGCCTGCTGAGAATGCCGAAACTGCGTGGGCGAATGTAGTTGCTGCCGCGCGTCACCGGAAGCTGGGCAATGCTGAAGAGACGCACCGCCAGGTCAAACAGGCGTGGACGCGCCAACGCCCCAAAGATCACTTTCTTCAGCCACGGCAGCCCTTTGGCCTCGACGACGCGGCTGCGCACATCCAGGATCAGGTTCGGCAGGGGTATCTCAACCGGGCAGATGGTTTCGCAGGCATTACAGCTGACACACAGGCTCTGCGGGCCCGCGTCTGCCTCGAGGCCGTGGTGAAAAGGCGTCACGACCAGCCCGATAGCGCCGCTGTAGATATAGCCGAAGGCGTGACCTCCAACCTGCTGATAAGAGGGGCAGATGTTGGCGCAGGCGGCGCAGCGTATGCAGCGCAGGGCATCCTTAAAATGCGGGTCGGCCCGCATCTCGCTCCGCCCGTTATCGACCAGCACGATATGCATCTCTTTGCCAGGAGTTGCCGGGCCGGTAATAAAGGTGGTGTAGCTCGTGATCTGCTGGGCCGTGGCGCTGCGCGCGAGCAGGCGCAGCTGCGTCATAGCATCGGCAAACGTGCCGATGAGCTTATCATAGCCGGCCATGACGACGTGCACCGGTGGCAGCGATGTCACCAGGCGGCCATTCCCCTCGTTGGTGAGCATCATCACGGTGCCGCTTTCGGCGATCAGCGCGTTCGCCCCGCTGATGCCCATACCCGCGTTGAGGAACGATTTGCGATGCTCGACCCGAATTACGGCAACCTGTTCGGCAACATTTTCACGCGAAATCTCGCGCCCCAGCGACTCTGTGAGCACCTCGCCCACCTGCTGGCGCGTCTTGTGGATGATGGGCATCACCATATGCGAGGGGCGTTCGTGGGCGAGCTGGGCCACCCATTCACCGAGGTCGGTCTCGACGGCCTTGATGCCGCGCGCCTCCAGGTAATAATTCAGCTCGGTCTCTTCGCTCACCATGGTCTTGGATTTGACGACGAGGTCAATGCCCTTGCGCTGGCACAGTTCGTAAATATAGCGGTTGGCATCCTCTGCTGTGCGTGCTTCGTAGATGATTGCTCCAGCAGCTTCTGCCTGGGCTTTAAACCGGGCTATCAATTCTGGCTGGTGTTCGATGGCGTAATCTTTGGCCTGGCGTAGGGTAGAGCGCATGTGGGCAAAGCTGTAGTCCGAGCCGTAATCGTCCTCCTCAATAGCAAAAACGTCCTTACGCGATGCGAGCCAGGACGGGGCGAAGCGTTCCAGCGCGCGGTGCATGTTATCATCGCTGAGAGCGTGCTCCAGGCGTTCTTCAAAGGGCTGATTCTCGTTCGTGGGATTGGCTGTTTCTTCACTCACAACCTGTTGAGGAGGAGTCACTGAATAATTGTTAGTCATGGCTTTGCTTCTTCCTCGTCTGCAACAAGAATGACGCACAACGTTTTTGGACCTTGCACACCGATAGTAAGCGTGCGCTCGATATCGGCGGTACGACTGGGGCCTGTGACAAAAGACATGTAGTGACGCTGATCGGCGCCCGCCCTGGCCAATTGCTGTAAGATCGCGGCAGCGTCATCCAGCATTGGAACCAGCCTGTCCTCGCTCACGAGTACAAAGTGCGCCAGCGTCAGCATACTGACTACTCTCGCTTCGAGCGTGTTTTCTGCGAGAAGGACAGAACCAGTTTCCGAGATAGCTAGTTCCGCGCCAGAAAGACCGGCGGGCGCATCGGCAACGCTGGCAGGACTGCCTGCCTCACGTATAGTGATGCCTTGATTGCTTAATAGCGGAAGGATTGCTCCCCAACGTGAATGTTGGCCGAAGTTTGGCGGCACCACAATTTCAGCGGCATGCAATGCAGGGTGAGCAGCAATGATTGCGGCGGCCTCTTCCAGGCATGCTACCCGGTGAGACTCACCCCCAGACGCAGAGAGTCGCTGCTGAAAGTGTGTGAAGTAGGGGCCTAATTTATCGTGTCCATAGGTTGGATGGCCCAATGTCATTCCTCCTTAGTTTTCCTGGTTGGACCGGCGAGATCGCAGGTCGTTACCTGGCCCATGGATACGGGCCAGGTACATTTCCTGGGATCAGGCAAGGACATTGCGAACCAGGCTGTTGCTCATAGGTTGAGGCTGTGTCGTCCATCAACTCTTATTCTACAACAGATACTTAGAAGGGGGGAGTTCACTTCTTCACAAACAGCATGCCTATGGCGGCGAGCAGGAAGAACAGCGATGCTGCCCCGAAGACGAGCTGATAGCCAAGCAGTAAATGCCCGGTTCCGGCGACGGCATTGATAATGACGCTGCCCAGCAGGGGCGCCATAAGCGCTGGCAGCGTGGTCGAAGCATTCCACATGCCCAGGTCTTTCCCCGCTTTTTCTAACGAAGGCAATACGTCGATTGACAAGGCCCAGCCCACGCTCGAATATACCCCGTATCCAAGCCCGAACAGTACCCCAAGAGGCCAGAGCAAGGCCATAAGATTGTTTGGAAAGATGACAAAGGTGAGAGCGGCCAGGCTCATACACAACGTCGCCACGCTGACTACAGGAGCCCGCCGTTTGATGCGATCCGACAGAATACCAGACACCAGTCCGCTTACTACCGCCCCACCCAGCGTCAGGATTGCGACCATGCCCGTTACCTGTATAAAATTTGCGATGTGCTGCACAGTGGCGAAAAAGTACTCAATATACGCCATGAAGAGCGACAGCCCCAGCACAAGGGATGCTCGTGTGAGAAAGACCATCCTAAAATTGTAGCTGCGCCAGGGAGCTATCCACCCGTGCAAGAAGCGCAGCGCGTACTCGAGCAGCGCCTTCTCTCTCTTTATGGCACGTGCCTGAGTGCATTTCAACCACCGGTTTTCACGCACGCCGCACACTGTCACCACGATGGCGGCCAGCACAAGCAAAGCCGTCACCGCATAATAGATGCCTGCGTTGGCCCGGATCATACTCGTGCTATAGGAATGCTGGTTGATACCACCAAGCAGCCATGCCGCCAGGCCAAGACCCACTACATTCCCCAGGATTGTCATTCCACCCACATAGCCCGAGGTCTCCCCTCGCTGCTCTCCCGGTACACGATCCGGCATCAGGCTTTGATAGGCGGGCATCAGAATATTCTTTCCCAAAAGCAAGAGCGCAAGACCAACCAGGAAAATCACCAGGCTGCCCGCGTTTACCAGCAGCGGCGTACTCATTAATAGTAACAGTCCGCCGACCACAATATAAGGGCGGCGGCGTCCAAAACCGCCGGAGGTACGATCGGAAAGCGTTCCAATGAGCGGCGGTATGAATATTGAGATAATCGATGCTGCAATCATGAGCCAGCTGAGAAATACCACCTGCTGCACGCTGCCAATTTCTTTTGAGGAAATAAACAGCACAATCTGCGTGGGAATGACAATCGGCAATAATGCTGCCGATTGCGCGTTGAGGGCAAACCACAGTATATTCAGAACCAGTTGTCCGCGAATAGAGAGTTTAGAGATCTTCGCCTCTCCGCTCAACCCTATTGACGTAATTTGATCATCTTTAACAGAATACATGTATCTCCACCTGCGAATATTTTCTACTGAAGTAGACGCTCTGATGTTACAAAGCATCGCTAATTAAAGCATATTCTTGAGAAACAAGCTTATCTTCGATCTCTCCCCTGGTGTGGCTTCACATGAGGCTTTAATACATGTATTGGCGCTTTTCGGTTCTAGTACTTTTTACCTCTTTACCAGCATTCTTTCAGGCCAACAAATGTTCTACAAGTCAAATTCATGCGCATATTTGCTGCTCGGCCCATCATAGCCGCATACACCTACTCTTGGTGAATTGACGATAGGCAGTAGCAATCCCTCACCTTCGTACTTTCTTGCGTGTTTCTTACAATACGTATTTCCATCGCCCCACGCTCCACCGAATATGAGAGTCGCTGGCGCATCACATACGCTACATTTGAACTCAGGAGCGAGGTTGCGAGCAAGCAAACTTATCGCATCTTTAGGATTTACCAGCCCCTCTCGCTCTGAAACAATCCTCAAGTTCAGATTAGTCGAGGAACCGAAGTCGTATGTGTAGGAGAACTTCTGCCCAACACTCAGTGCCTCCCCCAATTCCGCATATAAGCTGTGATCCTCGATCATCTCAACAAGCAATTTTAGTGCTCGATGCCGATCATGACGTTGAAAGTATTGCCTTATCGACTCACGGTCCTTATCATTTGGAGCGGGTATCTTCACTTTCATTTCCTCTCGCAGATACTTAGAGGCTTCATTTCTGGATTGGATTGTTCGCAACCTTGTCACTATATCGGCTGGAATTGTTTCGAGCAAAAGAGGATCAATTTCCTCCACGTCGAACTTGTCATAGTCCTCGTCATCTTCTTCAAAGTCTTCTTCGTCTTCTTCGTCTTCCTCATCTCCAGAGTTTTCACTTAAAGACCCCTCAACCTCCATACTTGCCGCCTCAGGCGGCTCTGACTCGTAGTAGAACTCCCCAATTTGGAAGGCGCTCAGGTGGTCGCAGCATTCTACCCAGACGGCTCGAATAAAGTCATCTAGCTCGATAAGCTGCGCATCGGTAGGCATCTCAATGTGCATCCAGTATTGTGGATCGTATTTTCCCTCCAACACAATATGGAACAGTTTTGTCTGTATAAATTTTTTGCCTTTGGGTGATTTTGCGGGTTCAGCTTCTATTCTCGCTCGCTCTTTGCAATTTTTCAAATGCTGGGTCATTTTGGCCTTCTCAAATTGGCCCCGGCAAAATTTGCAAATCCCTGCATAACTCGGCTTTACCATAGTTTGTTCTGTCATTATTTTTCTCCTCTCTGCATATATGACTTCCTCATTATATCAAAACCCCGGAATCTATACTATACAATGTTTAATGCCTCTCCGAAATACTGTATACTAGCGTATAGACTAACAGCAGACCAACCAGCCTGGTTCTGGTCGACCGGAGTAACATATGTCTTCCTCAAAGGATACAAGAGAAGCAGATGAGGTGTCCCCCCGCGAGACGAAAAAAGGACGGGGTCCCTTAAGCCGCGGCGCAGCGCTCATGATTGCGGCGGCGTTTGTTTTCAGTGCGCTGTCCGGTATTTTATCAGCACTTTCGCTGAATGCTGTACTCATCTTTGTCGTAGCAGGAGCGGGGCTGGCCCTGCTCGCGGCGCTGGTAGGGCAGGCGACAGAGCAACTTGGCTCATATATGGGATCGGGCGCAACAGGGGTGCTGCAATCAGCGCTAGGTAACCTGCCTGAACTATTCGTTGGTATTTTCGCATTGCGCGCAGGACTCATTGGCGTTGTCCAGTCAGCCCTTGTCGGTTCTATTTTAGGGAATAGTTTATTTGTCCTCGGCCTCGCGTTCTTTTTCGGGGGACTGCGTCACGGTACTCAGCGTTTTGGTTCCGGGGCGCCACGCATGATCTCGAATCTTACCTTGCTCGCGGTTGCGGCACTGGCTGTACCCACACTTGTCTATGGATTGCAAACTCCGGCAGCCGGGCACGAGGAGGGATTGAGCATTGCAAGTGCTGCTATCTTGCTCATTGTCTTCATCGCAAGCATTCCCTTTTCTTTGGAAGGGGGAGCGATCAAACTTCCAGATGAGCCACAAGAACTTCAGAAGGAAGCGGTTGCCTGGCCGCTCTGGCTTACCATTGTTGTCTTAATTGGAGCGGGTGTTTGTTCGGCCTTCGTCTCGGATTGGTTCGTGAACGCTTTGACGCCTGCCATCACCTTCCTGCACATCTCTCAGGCTTTTACGGGTCTGGTGATAGTAGCGCTGGCGGGCAACGCGGTAGAAAATGTTGTGGGCGTGCAGTTCGCAATACGCAACCAATCAGACTTCGCTATTAGCGTCATCCTGAATAGCTCTCTCCAGGTAGCACTAGGCTTAACACCTTTTCTGGTCATACTCAGCTTTTTCATAGGGGGTGCACACCTGACGCTGGTAATGCCACCGCTCCTGGTGGCAGCATTAGGGCTGACAGCCATTTTGAGTACTGTGATCGTTTATGATGGTGAATCGAACTGGCTTGAGGGTCTGACACTGATAGGGTTATATGGGATCATTGCAGTATCCTTCTGGTGGGGTTAGACATCATGCATGATTGACATGCGTGCAAAAACCGGGCATACTGCCCACAGATGAGAATAGTTGATGAACCGCTTGCATGAATGCGGAAAGCACAGAAAGCGATGAGCCACAGAACAAAACTACGCATTGGAGCTATACCGCAGGCAACCTTACGCCGCCTGCGCAATACTCCCACCTACTTCTTCCTCATCTGGCGCTGGACGTGGTGGATTTATGCCTTTGTCTGGATTACCTTGAACCCCAAACACCCGCTCTTCCTGTTTGTCCTGCTCGGCATTACCCTTGTACAGACGTTGGTGGTCACGCTTTACGCGCCTGTCTTCAAATTCTTGCTTCCCAGCGTGGGCGCGAAACGATCTCGCTCTCCGGCAAGCACGGCGCAGGCTAATCAGAGACGGCGGTTTCGATGGAGGCGCAAGACGCTGCCACCGATTGCCGCAGACGAAGAATTGGAGATAGTACCTCCGCTGTCTCGCTCGAGCAACTACTATAAAAATATTGCCATCTATGGCCTGGATGTGATCATCTGTGGCCTGGTCACCTATTTTAGCGCCATCTACTCCTATCCTCCCTTTGGTGCCGGGTCGCCTTTCTACCGCTACGGTTTCTCAACGGCCTTTGTAGCCGCGTTCGCCTTTCGCTATCGTGGGGGACTGGCGGCGGCCATCGGCTATGATCTTTTTGTGCTGCTCGGCGTATTTTTACCACCTCCACTGGCGCTGCCAAACTATCATTTCGCGATACAGGACCTGCCTGGCTCGTTGTTCGACGCTCCACTGGTAGCCATCTTCGCCGCTTATATGTCGAAGCTTATGAACGTCTATACACAGAGCAGGAGAAACGCTCAGGATAGTATGCGCAGGCAACGAGCGATGCTCCGCGTAGGTGGAACGCTGGTTACAGGAGCGAGCGCGAGTAACAGGCAACGCCTCTTGCAGCAGAGTATAGACGAGATACGCCGTGGCGTTCACTTCGAACACCTGGTTATCGCGCTCATTACCTATACCAATAACGGCAAAGATGATGTGCCAGAAGTAGAGACCTACTTTGATACAGGAGTCGCACCGCCAGGCACAGCGCATGAAAGCGAAGCGTTGGTAGAACAGGTGGCGCAAACAGCAGAAAAACTGTATAGTTTTGAGACTATAGAGAGGAATGGAGGAGAGATTGCCGGGATAGCTCGCCTGTACCTTCCTATCGAAGATAAAGACAGGCGGGTTTATATGGTGCTGGGAGGGGAAAGTCAACGCAGCACGCACTTCGATGAGAGACAAGAGAACTTCTTGAAGATTGTCGGGACACAGCTAGTCATTGCGCTTGAGAATATACGCCTGACCGAACAAACCGCCGATCTTGCCGCTGCCGCCGAACGCGGCCGCATTGCGCGCGAGATCCACGATGGAGTTGCTCAGCTTATCTATATGCTGAGCTTGAGTATCGAGACATGCGCCACACTCGTCCAGCGTATCGCTGATACCTCAGATGAAGAGGCGAACGCCTTAATGCCCGTCACGGAACGCCTGGAAAAACTGGTGACGATCTCGAAGCAAGCTCTGTGGGAAACACGCCACTACATGTTCACGTTGAAACCGCTCATCACCGGCACAAGTACGTTGACGCAAATGTTATCTAGCCAGCTTCACGAGTTCGAGTCGATCAGCGGACTGCCGGTACAATTTGAGGTTGAAGGGAGCGAAGAATCTCCCAATGGGGATAAACGGCGAGCGCGCAAGCACGCGCAGGTGGGAACAGCCATCTTCCGCATCACTCAGGAGGCACTGACCAATGCCTATAAGCACGCCAACGCTACGCAACTGCAGGTATTTCTGCGCCACAAACTTCATGCCGTAGAGGTCGAAATTCGCGATAACGGCAAAGGTTTACCGGTGATGGCACTCAGTAAAAACACCGGAGTCGACGGTGAACAACGATTTTATTCTGGGCATGGCATGGGCGGCATGCGCGAGCGCGCGGAAGAGCTAGGCGGAACGTTCGAGGTCATCCAGCGACCAGAAGGTGGGGTCAGCGTGCTAGCTCGCATCCCCATCTAACAGGAGAGTTATGACAAAGACGCGCATTATGATTGTTGACGATCACGAGGTAGTACGCCTGGGATTGCGTACCGCATTTGAAGCGGAACCGGACCTGGTGGTTGTGGGAGAAGCCAGTAATGGAGCCGAGGCCCTGGCGAAAGTGGCGGTACTTGATCCGCAGCTCATATTGATGGATGTGCGTATGGAGAAAATGGATGGGATCGAGACATGCCGCGAAATTAAAAACCGCTATCCCGATGTGCACATCCTCATGCTCACCTCCTATACTGACGAAGACGCCGTTATCGCATCCATCCTGGCAGGGGCGAGCGGCTACCTGCTAAAGCACCTGAGCCGCGCCGAATTGCTGCGTTCCATTCGCAGAGCCGCGGTAGGGCAGACGCTGATCGATGCAGATGCCACAAAGCGAGCGATGGAGCGCATGATACAAATGCCAGGCAGCGAGCTGACCGAGCGCGAACGCGAAGTGCTGGCGCTGATAGCGCGTGGCTATACGAATAAACAAATCGCTGAGGCATTGACCGTGACGGAAAAGACTGCGCGCAACCACGTGAGCCATATCCTGGAGAAGCTGGGTCTTTCACGGCGCAGCGAGGCCGCCGTTTACGCGGTGGAGCATAAGCTTGTGCCGCCTAAAGAGCAGCAAAAAGATGAGAATTCGTGATCATCTCGAATACCTCATGACCATTCTTCATTACGGCATTTCTTCCTCCAAATTCTGCTAACAAATCTTAAGAGAGATTTTTTAGCAAGACGCGCGTATTATATATCGGTAGATATACCTACCAAACGGTGCACCATCCTCTCTGAAAGAGCATCTCTAAACGTGTAGAAGAAGGAAAGCGCGTATGTGCGCGATAAATTACGGATGTCGTGGAAAGAAATGACAGAGAAACAACTATCAGGAGAAGCGAAGAAAGTACTCGTTAAGTTCTGGGATAGATTGCTGGCTCGTCAGGGCATCATAGCCTATCTCCCCATCATGGTGTCAATCATCTTGTTATTCCTGGGGGATTCCTGGGAATATTTCCAGGTGCACGCCCCCGTGACGCGTTACGCCTGCTATGCGCTCACTTTCTGGCTCGGCGGTAGCGCAGTTCATTTATACCCTCCCTTAGCGCACTGCAACTATTTACCGGGCGCAACGTTTACGCTGCCGCCATTCCACGCGCTGCCGCTCGAATACCCACCGTTCTCGCTTGTCCTTTATTCGCTTGCCCTCTTCGCGCCCCTACACTACTATACAATAGCGTTCGCGATCCTGATGGCGCTGACTACTCTCTCTATTTACTGGCTGCTACTGCGCCACGGTCCGCGCGGTGCAGCGATGGCCTTTACCATCTACCTGGTTATTGGCGCATGGGGATTTGCATTGGGTCGCTTCGACCTGGCTCCAGCCGCGCTCACGCTGCTCTGCGTCATCGCTGCCGAACGCAAGCGCTGGACTTTCGCCTATATTGCGCTGGCCTTCGCTATCTTGCTAAAAATCTATCCGATACTCTTCTTGCCTGCCCTCTTCATCGCGGCACAACAGAATGCGCGGCGTCTCTACACACCGCAGCAACCGCTCACTCTGGCATCTTTTCCAGCAGAACTCTCGCAAACACTGCGTGACATCCGTCGCTGGCACTGGAAAAACACCATCATCTTTTTCGCTATTCTGCTCGCTGTCACCGGATTTTTCGCGCTGTTGAATTTCCAGGGCGCTGTGTTGAGCCAGCTGAACTACTTCGCCGATCGCCCGGTGCAGATAGAGTCCACGGGCAGTCCAATCCTCTTCCTGGCAGCCCATTTCGGTTACCCGGTCAAGCTTGTCTTTTCCTTTGGTTCGAGCAATGTTATCAGCGAGTTGGGGCGAAGTGTGGAGTTCTTTTTGGATGCGCTGCTTGTGCTTGGCTACCTCTACGTCCTCTTTGTGCAGTGGCGCGGTAAGCTCGATGTTACCCAGGCGTTTATCGCGATCTTGCTGGTCTTCATCGTAACAGGCAAAGTATTCAGCCCGCAATACCTCATATGGCTGATCCCCCTGCTGGCCTATAGCGGTGCCTATAATCGCTCCTGGCTCATTATCTGGGTCCCCATCTCGCTGCTTACTATCTACATCTTCCCCTATCTCTATACAAGTAATAGTAACTTGCCGGTGCCATACAGGCCCGGCTTTATCGAGAGTGTGACAGCGCGCAATGCACTCCTTGCCCTCCTCACATTGGCGTATCTCTTTAACTGGTGGCAATTACGCTCCACCAGAGAGTGGAGACGCACTAAGGTTCGCTCCTCGACATTTTTCAGGGGACGAGGCGACCGCGAGGATCATTACTCTCCTTCCGCTACTCTACCGCCCTTACCTGGACGCGATAAA
>VBFM01000066.1:6870-10085 GCA_005882595.1 Chloroflexota bacterium | reverse complement strand
CCCTACGAAACGTAGGTTGACACATGTCAAATAGAAAGGATCTCTCGTGAAGAATATCTCCTTACCAACGAACGTCGCACCGTTTGTTGAACGACTAAAACAATTCATCTCGGCTCTGTTTCATTTCCTGGATTGGTTTACGCCTGCACATCCTTTCATTGCCGAGAAACGAGCGCGTACTTTTCTCATTTCCTTCACCATGCTCTTCTTCGAACTGCTCTGCATTCGCTGGATTCCGTCTTACGTCCGCTATTTGAGTTATTTTAACAACTTCCTCGTGCTGGCTTCTTTCCTGGGCATCGGCCTGGGGATGCTCTCAGCACGGCGCGAGCGTTTCTGGTTTCCTCCGTTCCCGTTACTGTTGGGGCTACTGGTCTTGATCATCGCGAGGACGAAGTTCCAGCTTATCATCAACTCAACGCAGGTTCTCTACTTTGGAATTGTCGACGAGCAGGCCGCCCAGACTGAAAACTTTCTGGTATTGCCAATCATTTTCGGGTGACGCTCTGCTTCATTCCCCTGGCTCGCGCCTTTGGTAAGTTGTTCTCTCAGTTAGATCCATTGACCGCGTACACCTATGATATCATCGGCAGCCTGGCGGGAATCGCCGCCTTCTCCGCGATGTCCTACTTCTCTCTACCACCGCTTGCCTGGTTCGCTATCTTGAGCGCCCTCCTGCTGCTGCTCAGCGCGAAACGCACAGTGGTATTCGCGGCAGTCGTTCTGGCCGCCACTCTCATAGAGGTGGGTCAACTCCAGGTCGGCGCGTACTGGTCGCCGTACTATAAAATCGTCATCAGTCCTGCCGTTCCTGATGGCTACATCGTCGATGTAAACGGCGTAGGGCACCAGGCGATGACTTCCTGGCAGTATAAGGAGCCATTCTACAAGGAGGTCTACCGGATATTCGGCAACGGGTCGTTCCACCACGCGCTGATTCTTGGGGCCGGAACCGGCTCCGATACCGCGATCGCCCTGGCGAACGGTGTGGATTCGATCACGGCGGTAGAGATTGACCCCACGATCCAGCAGCTTGGCGCTCAGTACCACCCGAATCACCCCTACAGCAACCCACGCGTTCATGTTGTCATCAATGATGGCCGCAGTTTCTTGCAGAATACCACCGATCACTATGACCTGATTATTTTCGCGTTGCCCGACTCACTGACACTCACCTCGAGCAACACCAGTTTGCGTCTTGAAAGTTTTCTGCTCACGCAGGACGCAATCGCGGCGGCGCGGGCGCATTTGAGCAGTAACGGCGTAGTTGTGCTGTACAACTACTACCGGCAGGACTGGCTGGTTCAGAAACTGGCCGACATGGTGGGCAATGCTTTCAACCAGCCGCCGCTTGTGACGACCTACGGCGGTTGGGGCCGCGCCGCGGCGATTATGGCGGGACCGCGCCTGGCAACGCTGCCCCGGAACGAGTTTGGCATCTATTCCGAGCATCCTGCGCCTTCGCATTCTAACACCCTGCGTATCCTCGGCCAGGGCTACTATCCCTTGACCTCTATGACACCGGCAACCGATGACTGGCCGTTCCTCTACCTGCAAGATCGGAGTTTCCCTACCATCTACATCCTCGGACTCGCAATGGTTGCTCTCTATGCTCTGGTTGGCACGGTGACGTTCGCCCCTCGAAAGACGCTGCGCCGCTTTGACTGGCATATGTTCTTCCTGGGCATGGCCTTCATGCTGCTTGAAGTCAAAAGTTTGACCACTTTCTCCCTCCTGTTCGGCAGCACCTGGCTGGTGAACTCGCTGGTCTTTTTTGCGATTCTGAGCAGTGTGCTGCTGGCAATTCTGTTCAATCGCTACTTCAAATTTCAGCGTATTAGCGTGTTTTACCTGTTGCTCTTCGGTGTCCTACTTTTGAATATACTCGTGCCGCCTGGTGCGCTGCTGCTGAGTAACCCCATCCTCAGGTATATACTCGCAAGCGTACTGGCTTTCGCGCCAGTGTTTCTGGCCAACATTATCTTCACGAATTCGTTTCGAGATAGTGAAACGGCGGATATCGCTTTCGCTTCAAATCTGCTCGGCATCATGGTTGGAGGCGGCCTGGAGTACTTCAGCATGCTGATTGGCTATCGCCTGCTACTTATCCCTGTGATCGTATTCTATGCCGCTGCCTTGCTGCTGCGTCTCAGGAGCAGCCGAACACCAGGCAGGGCGGATAAACAAGCAGCAGCAGAGCTGGTCCCTGCATCACAAACGGATTCGTGATAAGTCAGTTGTTCACCTGAGCGAAAGGGGCGCCCCTTCGCTCAGGTGAACAGCTAAGCAACGAAGAAAGGAAGCGAGCATGATCGCACTGAGCAATTCAGTTCACCTGTATGCCCGACCTGACGCGAAGGAGAAATTTCTCGAATTCTTTACCAGCATTCTCGGTTTGGAAGCCGTCGAGAGTTCGGATGCGCTGGGTTCGCCGGAACCGATTTACGCATTCGCATTTTCGAACGGTGCAAGTCTGAGCGTGGAGTTTACGGAGGATGCGCTCTCTGATCAGCAGGCACAACGGGGAGCGTGGCTTGAGTTGAGGACGGATGATGCGGCGGGGCTGCAACAGAAGGTGCAGGCTTTCGGACTACCCAGAGTGTTTCACGCGTATACTCCGTTCTTCTATATCCAGGCGCCAGGAGGGCAGGTGTTCAGGATCGTTTCTAGCAAAGAAATGTGAGGCGTTCGATATATTTGGGCGGTGAACCTGATATGCCTTTAAGGAGCAATAAACGTCTTGCGCGCCAAATACTGTCCACCACCCGTGCCGCCGATATACTCGCCATTCCTCACGATGACTCTTCCTCGCAGGAGTACGGTATCGGGTACCCCCTGCACCGGCATGCCTTCGTAGGGTGTGTAATCCACGCGCTGGTGTTGAGTTGCGGCGCTGATGATCATTTTACGCTCTGGATCAAAAATTACCAGGTCGGCGTCGCTGCCGGGGGCGATGGTGCCTTTGCGCGGGAAAAGGCCGAAGAGTTTGGCGGGCATGGTGGCTACCAGGTCAACGAAATGGTGGATATCCAGTTTGCCGGTGCGCACCGCGTCATAGAGCAGGATGACGCGGTGCTCGACGCCGGGAAGGCCGTTGGGAATCCTGGTAAAGTCGTGTAAACCCAGTTCTTTTTGTCCATGAAAGTTGAAGGGGGCATGGTCGGTTGAGACGACCTGCAGTTCATGGCGCTGCAGGCCAAGCCAGAGGGCTTCTC
>VBFM01000066.1:0-6839 GCA_005882595.1 Chloroflexota bacterium | reverse complement strand
CGGGTTTCGCGTAGCAGCTATCGTCGAGGTAGAGGTATTGCGGGCAGGTCTCGCCCCATACTGGCAGGTCTTTCACACGGGCTGCCGCGACAGCCTGGAGCGAGTGGACACAACTGACATGCACAATATAGAGGGGAGCTTCTGTCAGCGTAGCCAGCTTGATGGCGCGCTGGGTGGCTTCTCCCTCAAGCAGAGACGGGCGCGTCATAGCGTGATAGAGCGGGGCGGTATGGCCAGCAGCGACAGCTTCACGTACGATAAAGTCAATGGCAATGCCATTTTCGGCGTGTACCATGACCAGCCCACCCAGGCGGGCCGAGCGGCGCAGCACGCGATAGATGGTCTCGTCATCGACCATGAAGGTGCCGGGATAGGCCATCAGCAGCTTGTAGGTGGTCACGCCCGCGCCGATCATCTCGTCCATCGCTTCCTCCGGGGCGGAGGCCAGATCGGTGATGGTGATGTGAAAGCCATAATCTATGACAGCTTTGCCCCCGGCTTTGTTATGCCAGGCTTGCAAGGCTTCGGCCAGCGTATGCCCGCGCTGCTGATTGGCGAAGTCGAGAATGCTGGTGGTACCGCCGCAGGCCGCGGCGATGGTGCCTGTCTCGAAGTCATCGCTGGCAACGGTTGTGGGAAGTGGAAGTTCCATGTGGGTGTGCACGTCGATTGCGCCTGGGAAAATAAAGCGCTGTTGAGCATCGATGACCACGTCACTTTGCGTCGCTGCAAACGTTCCTGGAGAGCCGATGGCCGCGATATGCTCGTTCTCAATCAGAATATCGCCGGTATAATCATCGGTGGCAGTAATGATATGTCCATTCGTGATGAGTGTTCGCATATATATCCTCCATTAGATTTATACGACCGGATAGACGTTGAGATTGGTATAGACCACGTCGGTTGATGTTGTGCCATCGCTCCTGGCGAGGAAGCCTATTTGACCGGAAGTATAGCTAGAATCCGTCAGGTGTGTCAAGAAGGCCCCATTGGCATAAAAGAACAGGTCACTTCCTCGCGCAATCAACTGCAAGGTGTTGGAAGCGCTGCCGGGACGCAATGCGCTTGAAGGAGTCCAGTCCTTTAAGGTGGTGGGGCCGCCGAAACTATAATTCCCTGAACTGAGGATTCTATACTTGCCTGTATTATCCACTTCAAAAAGATACCCCGCAAAGGTGCCAAATATACTGGTATTCATGCGAAAGAAGATGCCGCCTGATTGCCCAGTCAATATGCGCATATCGACGGTGATGGCCGTATCCTGGTAGGTATTGTTAGCTTCCCGGCATCCCTTGAGACCATTGCCTACGGTGACATGGTAGCCATTGGTTTGAAAAACGCATTGATCGCCGTGATCCCAGTTCGCATTTGTCGTCACCGGATTGTTGGGGTCTTTCAACGTATCCTGATAGGTTGGTTGACCAGAGGTGGCTGTCTGGATTACGCCAGCCGTCGCGCTGGCATGCGCAGCTGCGGTAGCAGTAAGACCAGCGATAGCTGTGGCGGTGGCCTGGGCACGTGCCGTCGCGCTGGCGGCAACCGCAGCCTGGGCAGTCGCGGTCAAGTTAGGAGTCGCGGTCGGGATTTGCGTTGGCGCACTGGTGGCCGCGGTTTGTGTGGGCGCTTTCGTTGCGGTTCCAGCATGCCCACGAGGGAGGAAGAGGGCGGTGATTGAACCTCCGATGATAAGCAGGGCAACAAGCCCAAGCGCTAGCGCGAACCAGATACGGCGATAAAATGGTCTCGTGCGAGGCGGGATAGATGATGGTGTTTTGGGAGCAGAGGGAGGGGCTACCTCTGGAAGCTGCGCCTGAGCGATAGGACGATCAGAGCGGGAAGTCGGAAATTGGACACCCCCGGTTCCATCGGCCAGGGGCGATGGCCTTCCCTCGGGCGAGAGGTTAGGCGCAATAAATTGCGTCCCCACAGGCGCTGATAAGACAAGCTGGTCGGGTCTGATGAGGGGGGCAGCAAATTCAGGAAGCGCAGTGTCTGGCATGCTCGTTTTAGTGCCCACTGAGACGGCGCGGCAGAAGGCTTCGGCCAGCTCTTTGGCGCTGGCATAACGCTGCTCTGGTTTCTTTTCTAATGCTTTGAGTAGGACGCGCTCGACCTGTGGAGGGATCGTCGAAACGATGCTGCGCGGAGAAGGTGGGCGCTTACGCATGTGCATCGATACCAGGGCAATCTGGTTTTCCGCGGAGAAGGGCAAACGCCCAGTGACCATTTCGTAGAGCAGCACGCCGAGCGAATATAGGTCGCTGCGCACGTCGGCCCTGCGATCAACTTCGAATAGTTCAGGCGCGACATAATCGACGGTGCCAAGTACATTGCCTGTGCTGGTTAGCTGCGTCGCATCGCTGGTGATACGCGCGATACCGAAATCGGTCAGGAAACAACTTCCGTCCTCGCTCATCAAGACGTTCGAGGCTTTAATGTCGCGATGAATGATGCCCTGGCCGTGGATGTAATCAAGCGCGCTGGCGATATCGCGTATGGCATGGCAGGCTTCAATAAGTGAAAGCGGGCCACGACGAATACGCGAGCGCAATGTGCCGCCGTCTATATAGGGCATGACAAGATAATAGCGGGTGAAGTTATCCAGCTCAAACGCGCCATAGTCGTAGATGGGGACGAGGTGGTTATCGCGCAGGGAAGCCATGAGTTGGGCTTCGCGAATGAAGCGCCGCAGCATTTCCTCGTCTTCACGTTTGAAGATTTTGACGGCGACCAGGCGCTGGGTCTGTTGATCAAACGCCTCATAGACATTTGCCATGCCTCCCTTACCAATCAGCCGCCGCAGTTCATAACGAGCAAGGGTTTTACCCTCCATAAAACGGGCCATTTGGGTTTTATTTCGATGCCTGCACGTTTGTATAACGCATCTGCATGTTCACGCGCCACATGCATGACTTCATCTTCATCTAGCGTGAGTAGTTGTCTTTGCTCGACCAATATCTGTCCATCGACGACGACGGTATCGACTTCGCCGCCTGTCGCTGCATAGACCAGGGATGAGATGGGATTGGGCGATGGCGTGGTATGCAGGCGATCCAGGTCGATAACTACGAGATCGGCCTTTTTGCCAACTTCTAACGAACCGATTTCCTTTTCCAGGCCGAGGGAGCGCGCGCCGTTGATGGTCGCCATCTCCAAGACGGTCTCGGCAGGCACGATTAAGGGGTCGTTGGTGACGGCTTTATGGAGAATGGCGGCGAGTTTCATCTCGCGCACAAGGTCGTAATCGTTGTTGCTGGGGCCGCCATCGCAGCCCAGCGCAACGTTGACGCCGCTAGCAAGCATTTGCGGAACTTTGCAGACGCCTGACGCCAGTTTGCTGTTCGACGATGGGTTATGGGAGACGCTGGTATGGGTCTGCGCGAGTTTATCGATATCGGCCTGGGTCAGCCAGACCATATGCACCAGGACGGTCTTGGGGCCTAGTAGTCCCACGCTTTCTGCGTAGTAGACGGGCGAGAGACCAAATTTCTCGTTGAGGTAGATTTTGTCGGCTTCGACCTCCGCCAGGTGCATGGTGATGCCCATGTCGCGCTGGCGCGCATAGTCGCTCATCTCGCGATAGAGTTCGGAGGTGACGCCGCCAGGAGTGCGCGGGCCAAACCAGACGTGAATACGATCATTGGCGGCTCCCTGCCACTTGCCGTGCATTTCCAGCACGCCGAAGAGGCTGGTTTCGCGGCTCTCAACCATGCCAGGATGCATGGAGCTGGTCTGGGTGGCATAGGTGCCAATGTCCATGACGATACCCGCGAGACAGGCGCGAATTCCGCTTTCATCGACCGCGCGGGCAATGCCATCGAAGCCGTAGCGGTGAGCCAGCATGGACTCGAGGAAGATGGTGGTGCCGGACTTGAGCATCTCGGCGATACACAGGCGCGCGCTTACATAGCCATCATCGTGCGTGAAGTTGCCCTGCAACACCCAGACGCGATCACACAGCCATTGAATGAGGGCCATGTCGTCGGCGCACCCCCGAATCAGCGCCTGGGCCAGGTGTACATGCGTGTCGATCAGGCCGGGGATGATAAGCTTGCCCTTGACATCGATGACTTCATTCTCGTGGTGTTGTTGGAGGAGGGTATCAGTTTTACCAACGGCTACAATGCGATTGTCTTTGATGGCGATTGCGCCATTGGTGATAATGTCTCGTGTGGGGTTCATGGTGACGATGGTGGCATTGATGAATAGCATGAGACGTATTCTCCTATCCTACGGGTGTTGATCTCGAGCGACTTTGCCTTCTCTAACGCTTGCTATCATAGCATTACTCTTTGCGGAAGTCATTATGTTATGATTAACATCAGAAGCGCGAACAAACAGCAGAGGAGCATTGCATGGATACACAAACGGAAGCGGCATGGACATTAACCTCGCGGCACATCGAGTTGGCAAATCCCTCAGAAGCCATAGAGTTTTACTATCAGCAGGGTTGGAGCGACGGCTTGCCGGTAGTGCCGCCAACTCCCGCCAGAGTCAGGGAGTTCCTGGAATATTCGGGCAACTTTCCCGGCGATATCCTGGGTGTCATTCCGGCGCGCAATCGAGTGATTACGGCAGAGAAGGTTGCGATCAACGCGGTGATGGCGGGCTGCCTCCCCAACTATATGCCTGTGATCGTCGCGGCGATTGAAGCTATGTGCCAGGAGCATTTCAATCTGCATGGTATCTCGGCAACCACCGGCGGCACGGCTCCACTGTTAATTGTGAATGGCCCGGCAGTGCAGCAACTCAACATTAATAGCGGCGTCAATTGCTTTGGGCCAGGAGTACGCGCCAATGCCACCATCGGACGGGCTATCCGTCTGGTTCTCATGAATGTATGCGGGTCTATTCCCGGTGTCATCGATAAGGCCTGCATCGGTCATCCTGGTAAGTACAGCTACTGTATCGCGGAAGACGAGGCGGGTAATCCCTGGGAGCCTCTTAGCGTTGAGCGCGGCGTGCCGGCTGAAATCAGCGCAGTTACAGTCTTTGCCGGCGAGGCTCCACATTTTGTGAACAGTCAGCTTGGAGGTACCGGTGAACGGCTAATCGGGTCTATTGCTAATACGATGCTGGGAACGGTCTACCTCGGCGGTAACTGGGTGCTGGTATTGTGCCCTGAACACGTGACGATCTTCAAAAAGGAGGGGTGGACGAAGGCGCAGATTCGGGAAGCTGTTTATGAGAGGGCAGTACGACCCCTCTCTGAGTTCAAACGTATCGCGGGTCATCCCGATAGCGCTATTTCTGCTGAAGATGCCGGAGTAGCTTATCATTACCTTCAAACACCGGAGGACCTGCTCATCGTGACTGCTGGTGGGAAGGCAGGAGGCTTCTCAGCCGTGATCCCGCCCTGGGCAGCAGCCGATTCGCGTCCCGTTACCAGAGCCGTTGGAGTTTGTATTGACTGCGATTAGTCGTTACGCCGGACGCTTGTATTCAAAGGAGGCCAAACAGACATGGCTGAAAAATTCATCGTGCTTGATCCGACGCTGGAGGTGGAAACGACGCGCAAGGAACGCGCTCCCCGTCCGGCAGAAATTCATACGGTTGGTCTGCTGGATAACGGCAAACCAAATTCAGACAAGGTTTTGAAAAAAGTTGCAGAGATGCTGGCAGCACAGCATCCTGGTTTGACCATTCACTATTATCGCAAGCCAGGCGCGTATAGACCGGCCCCGGATAGTCTACTCGACAAGGTGGCGACCGAGTGCGATGTGGCGCTGGTTGGGATAGGTGATTGAGGGTCCTGTAGTTCGTGCAGTGTGTACGACGGGCTCATGATCGAACAACGCGGCAAAGCGGCAGCGGTGATTTGTACTGAACAATTTGCTTCTTCGGCTCGTATGACGGCGCAAACGTTTGGTATGCACGGTTATCCATTCGCAGAGATTTTGCACCCGATTGGGCGTGTTACCGAGCAGGAACTGACAGAGCGAGCGGAGGTGGCTTTTCCGCAGGTGGTGGAGTTATTAAGGTGAATGGCTTAAGCGCAGTTGCACGGCCTCGCGCACTTCCGGTGGAGAAAGTGCAGCGAGGTCTGTTGCGCTGGCGCCTACAAATTGCGTGAAGCGTTTGAGGGCGGCAGCCAGGGCCGCAATAAACTGGTCATCTACAGTTATGTTGTTTTCGAGCCAGAACCCCTTGATGAACAGCATACCTGTGCTGCGCTCGAACTTAGGATCGAGCCTGGCTACCAGCCGGTCCTGGTAGAGTATTGGCAGCGTGTAATAGCCCCAACGCCGCTTTTCGGCTGGCTTATAGACTTCCCACAGGTACTCAAAGTCGAATAATACCTGCGCGCGCCCGCGTGTGCTGACAATTTCAAGCGGAGCCAGGAAGATCATTTCGTCGTGAGTAGATGTATCGACGGGTTGCCATTCGCCGGGAATATTGCCTGCATGCAGCATTTCTAGCAAGGGCAGATCTTCAGCCAGGACAAAACGAGGGTTTTTCGGGTCTCCCTCCAAAGTGATTTGCGCGATCTTGCCTGTGGCGTGGAGCGCATCCAGTCTTGCCGTCGCTTCTGCTGTATCGACCGGACGTTCAATCAATCCCACAAACCAGTTGCGCCAGCCGCGGGCAGTGACCAGGCCGTGTTCCTGGAATACTTTGTGTGCAAAGAAATTGTCCGCGTCGTCGGGAGTTGCCGCGTGATGGTATTGCGGGGGAGCAACGCGCTCGCGCACATCAAAGAGGCGGTCAAATCCCTTGCGGCTATGCGTCATGAGCTCACCTGCTAACCAGAGGTAGTACAATGCCAGGCCTGTCACCTTGCCCGACCGGAAATTCCCTTGCCTGGGCGGTGCGCTCTCAAAATCGCGTGTGCTAAGTGG
>VBFM01000065.1:0-6337 GCA_005882595.1 Chloroflexota bacterium | reverse complement strand
TCGTGCCCCGCGGGCGCTCGCTTGGCGTCACCCAGTTCCTGCCGCAGGATGATCGGCGCAACTATCCACGTTCCTACCTGATCGAGCGCCTGGCGGTTGCCCTGGGAGGTCGAACTGGAGAAGAGGTAGCCCTCGGTGAGATCACATCGGGCGCGGAAAATGATCTCAAAGAGGCAACGAAGCTGGCTCGTCGCATGGTGACCGAGTGGGGTATGGGCGAGAAGACGGGCGTGGTTGCCTATGAACTGGATGGCGAGAATCCTTTCCTCCATCAGCAACTGGTGGGTGAGCCCGGCCGCATCTACTCTGAGGCGACCGCAGAGCGCGTAGATGCAGAAGTGGAGCGACTTCTTGACCATGCGCACCAGCAAGCTCGTACCGTGCTTTCCGAGCATCGAGCGGCGCTGGAGCGCCTGGCACAGGCGCTGCTACAGGAGGAGGTGCTGGAACGCGAGCAGGTTCTCTCGATCATCGGTGGTGACCAGGTTGCGCGAAAAAGCGCAAGGGGTATCGAGGGCGCTGATGGCAAACCCACCGCGGGTGTCGAACACTAAGTCACCTGCCGCACCGGCGATATAGCGAATAGATACACAAACAGGAGTGAGAAAAAGCAATGAACGTTGAGCACTTTACCGAGAAAGCGCGCGAGGCCATCAGTGATGCGGCCCAGCTAGCCAGGGAGCGCAATCATAATCAAGTCGAAGTAGAGCACCTACTTGCTGCCCTGCTTGCCCAGGAGGGCGGTGTAGTGCAGCAGATCATTGCGAAGGTAGGCGGCAATCTCGCAGCAGCGCAGCGCATCATCAACGAGGAACTCGAGCGCATGCCACATGTCTTTGGCGGCAGTGAGCCGAGCATTTCGCCTCGCCTGCGCAAGGTGCTGGAAGACGCCTGGCGCGAGATGGGCACCTTCCATGATGAATACCTGAGCGTGGAGCACCTGCTGCTGGCCATGTTCAATGTTCGCGATGGAGCCGTAGCGCGTGCCTTGAGCGCGGCAGGGCTTACGCGGGACAACGTGTTGCAGGCCCTCACCTCCATTCGCGGTGCTCAGCGGGTGACCGACCAGAACCCGGAGGGCAAATACCAGGCACTTGAGAAATACGGTCGCAACCTGACGCAACTCGCGGAGCAGGGAAAACTCGACCCGGTGATTGGGCGCGACGATGAGATCCGGCGTGTCATCCAGGTACTCAGCCGCCGTACCAAGAATAACCCGGTCTTGATTGGCGATCCGGGCGTCGGGAAAACTGCCATTGTGGAGGGACTGGCCCAGCGTATCGTGCGTGGTGATGTGCCCAAGACCCTGAAAGACAAGCAGGTGATCACGCTTGATCTCGGCGCGCTGGTCGCAGGCGCCAAGTATCGCGGTGAATTCGAGGAACGCTTGAAGGCCGTGCTGAAAGAGGTGACCAGCTCCGAGGGCAAAGTCATCCTCTTTATCGATGAACTGCATACATTGGTTGGTGCGGGCGCGGCGGAAGGCGCAATGGATGCCTCCAACATGCTGAAACCGATGCTGGCGCGTGGCGAACTGCACTGCATCGGCGCGACGACTCTGGATGAATACCACAAACATATCGAGAAGGATGCCGCGCTTGAGCGCCGCTTCCAGCCGATCATGGTAGATGAGCCATCGGTCGAGGACACGATTAGCATCCTGCGTGGATTGAAGCAGCGGTACGAAGTTCACCATGGCGTGCGTATTACGGACAGCGCGCTCGTTGCTGCAGCCGTGCTCTCCAACCGCTATATCACCGATCGCTTCTTGCCCGACAAGGCCATCGACCTTATAGACGAAGCGGCCAGCCGTCGACGAGTTGAGCTGGACAGTACGCCCAGGGAGTTAGATGCGCTCGATCGCCGCATCCGCCAGTTGCAGGCGGAATTTGAGGCGCTGAAAAAGGAGAAAGACCCTGCTAGCCGCGAACGGCGTGCCAATGTCGAGCGAGAGATTGCGAGCCTCTCCGAGCAGCTGCGGGCCATGAGGCTGGCGCTTGAGAGCGAACGCGAACCCGTCGAGGAGTATCGCCGCCTGCAGCAAGATCTGGAGCAGGCCCAGGTAGCGCTGGAGAGGGCCGAACGCGAGTACAACTACGAAGAAATGGCACGACTGCGCTATGAAACCATTCCGAAGCTGGAGGAGCGTATCCGCGAGATGGAGGCCAGGCGCACGACTATCCAGGGCGCTCGCATGCTCAAGGAAGAAGTCGATTCCGAGGACATTGCAGAGGTTGTCTCGGAGTGGACGCATATCCCCGTTACCAAGTTGATGCAGGGCGAAGTGCAGAAGCTGATCACGATGGAAGATCGCCTGCGCGAGCGCGTCGTGGGACAGGAGCAGGCGCTGCAGGCGGTCGTCGACGCGATTCGTCGTGCTCGCGCCGGACTGCAAGATCCCAACCGCCCCCTGGCCAGCTTCCTCTTCCTGGGACCGACGGGTGTGGGGAAAACGGAACTGGCGCGCGCCCTCGCAGAATTCCTGTTCGACGATGAGCGCGCCATGGTTCGTATCGACATGTCGGAGTACATGGAGAAGCACAGCGTCTCGCGCTTGATCGGAGCTCCTCCCGGCTACGTCGGCTACGAAGAGGGAGGCCAGCTGACCGAGGCCGTCAGACGTCACCCATACAGCGTCGTGCTCTTCGACGAAATCGAAAAAGCGGCGCCAGAAGTATTCAACGTCTTGCTGCAACTGCTCGATGACGGTCGCCTGACCGATGGGCAGGGGCGCACGGTTGATTTCAAAAATACCGTCATCATCATGACCAGCAATGTTGGCACCACCTGGCTGCAAGAATTCGACGGCATGGACGAGGACGAGATCCAGCGTCGCGTTCGGCAGCGCTTGCGGGAAGAGGGCTTCCGCCCCGAGTTCATCAACCGCATCGACGAGATCATCGTCTTCCACCCAATCACGCGCGAGCAGATGAAGGACATCGTGAACATCCAGATGGTTCGCCTGCGCCAGCGCCTGGAGGAGCGGCACATCACGCTGCAGCTCACCGAGGCCGCACGAGATCTACTGGCAGAGATGGGCTACGACCCGCAGTTTGGAGCGCGCCCCCTCAAGCGCGTCATCCAGCAGGAGATCGAGAACCGTATCGCCCGCGGCATTCTGGAGGGCGCCATTCACGATGGCGACACGGTCAAGATCGACGCGAGGAACGGCAAGATTGTCATCGAACCTGTGAGAGAACAGACGCAGGAAGAGGCTCATGCACACTGATCAAGCGAGCAGAAAGGAGCAACCCTGGAGGACCGAACCGGAGATCGATATGGCGCGTCAAGAAGAACTGGCTCGCCATCTTGCCACGACCCCTGATATCAAACACGGCGTCTATCCCTTTAGAGGAATGAAGCTGAGCCGCGCCGATCTAGAGTGGCTCCTGGCAGCACGCGAAGACGGACAGGGTGCCGATGCTTCCAGCGACGAGCAGCAACAGCATCCCCAGGGATTGGACCTGCGGGGAGCGGACCTGCGGTATGCGGACCTGCACGCCCTTCCGCTCGCGCGTCTGCGCGGTAGCCTCACCCGCCAGGAGTGGGAAGATGCTACTGAAGAACAGCGCGCTGCCGCGGCAGTTCTGCTCACGGGAGCCGACCTGAGCGAGGCGCACCTGGAGGAGGCCGACCTCATCGAGGTGCACCTGGAAAAAGCGGCTTTGCACGAAGCGCATCTCGAGAAAGCCGACCTTGCCAGGGCTCACATGGATCGAGTATTCCTCGCCAGGGCGCATTTGAAGGAAGCTGACCTCAGTGAGGCGCACCTGGAGAAGGCCGACCTGAGCGAGGTTTACATGCAAGGGGCTACTCTCAAATTGGCCCACCTGGAGCGAGCCTATCTCAATGGTGCACACTTAGAGAAGGCTGATCTGAGCGAGGCACGCCTGGAGAAGGTCTACCTGAGTGAGGCGCACCTGGAGCAAGCGCTCCTCAGCGAAGCGCACCTGGAAGAAGGCTATCTCAGCGGGGCCTATCTGAAGGCGGCCGACCTGAGCCTGGCCCACCTGGAGGGGGCATATCTCAACGAGGCTCACCTGGAGGATACCGCTCTCTATAAGGCCCACCTGGAGCGAACGTTCCTCTACAGAGCCCACCTGGAGGGGGCCAGGCTCAGCAGAACGCGGATAAATGAAGCGCGGCTGAAAAGAGCCGTGGAGAGCGGTGAGCAGCACATCGGCCCGTCAATCGCAGATGCCCAATGGGGCAATGTCAATCTCGCTGTCGTGCAGTGGTCGCAGGTAGACATGCTCGGTGATGAGTACGAGGCGCGACAGGCCGCGCACGCCGGGAAGATAAAAAGCAGTGAGACTCGCCTGGAGGAGTATGAGGCAGCCGTGCGGGCCTATCGCCAGCTGGCAGTGGCGCTGCGGGCACAGGGACTCGATGAGGAGGCGGCGCGCTTCGCCTACCGCGCGCAGCTCCTGCAGCGCATTGTCTTGCGGCAGCTAGGCAAGTTCGGGCAGTACCTCTTCTCATTGTTACTCGATCTGCTGGCAGGATATGGGTATCGCCCCGGCAGGAGCGTCGAGGCCTATCTCGTTGTTATCTTCGGCTTTATGGGCCTCTATCTGCTCAACGCCCATAGCGCCGCAGTTCATCTCACCTGGGATGAAGCGCTGGTCCTGAGCGTGATCAGCTTTCACGGTCGTGGCTTCTTTCTCCAGAACGTAGCTTTAGGAGATAGCTTTGTTCGACTGGCCGCTGCAGAGGCTGTATTGGGCCTCGTGATCGAGATCAGCTTTATTGCGACCTTTACCCAGCGCTTTTTAGGAAGGTGAGGGAAAACCTGGCGCCTTGATCGGATACCGATGACAAGACAAGAAGAATTTGGAGGATTACGATCATGTTTGATTCTCAAGAGATGAACCAACAAACCATACCGTACCAGGAGCCACGAGAGCCAGCTCCTCCCCCCGTGCCGCCGAGGCGGCGGGGCGGGGGCTTGCGTACAGGAGCGATCATTGGCTTGATCCTGGTGCTGGTAGTTGTCTTCGGTGTCGGTTTGTTTGCCGGGTGGGAATTCGGAAGAAATGGCAGCACGCTAGCACCCAGTGCAGGACAATTGCCCCCGCTCAGCGGAACCACTCTAGATAAGGTACGCGAGGCAGTGGTAGTCAAAGTGACTCCAGCAGTGGTGCAGGTGAACGTTTTAACCCAGAACGGTGGAGCTATCGGCTCCGGTGTCATCATCGACAGTCGTGGGTACATCATCACGAATAATCACGTAGTCAACGGTGCGCAGACCATTCAGGTGGTCCTGAACGATGGTACGAAATTGCCGGCACAGTTGTCGGGCACCGATCCTCCTGATGACCTGGCAGTATTGAAGATCCAGCCACCCGGCAACATGACAGTAGCAACTCTGGGAGACTCCTCGCAGCTCCGTGTGGGGCAAGAGGTGCTGGCAATAGGTAACCCGTTGGGGATAACGCAGACGGTGACGAATGGCATAGTCAGCGCCCTGGGGCGCACCATCTCTGAAGGACAGGGCGGCGCCACCATTTCCAATGCCATACAGACCGACGCGCCCATTAATCCGGGCAACAGCGGTGGAGCGCTGGTGGACCTGCAAGGTAACCTCGTCGGCATTCCCACGTTGACGGCCATCGACCCCGAGTTTAATACGCCCGCCAACGGTGTCGGCTTTGCCATCCCATCAAACCGTGTGAAATCCATCATTTCGCAGATCATCCAGACAGGATAGGTAGTTGATAAAGGATTACTGCAATGCGAGCAGCGGTGGGAGTCAAACGATAGGGACGGCCTGGCTACTCTCCTGTCAGATGATTTTGTCTGCCGGGATCATCTCCCGCAGCCTGTACAGAAAGCGCAGTATCTTGGCTTCGTGCAAGCGATCATGAAGGCGATGCCTGACTGGTCATTTCACGACCACTTCTTAGAAGAGGGTCCTGTGACGGAGCAAGGTGAGAGGGTGTTCTTCGTCACACAGATTACTGCTACGCACACCGGCGATCTCGTTCTGCCGGATCTTCCCATTATCCCCCCGACAGGTACAAAAATTTCGTTGCCGTACAGACACCTGGAGTACTTTGTCAAAGAGGAGATCATCAGGGTGATCACAGCCGATTTCTCCCCCAATCTCCTGGAGGAGATACTTGCACAGATGGGGATGGTGCTGCCTTGAGATGAATCTTGATCAGACCTGAGATGAGCGCCTGGGTGCAGACCCAGGCGCTCATCTCAGGTTCTCCTGGATCTGAGAAGCGTCTTACTCATCGGGCAGTTCTGTGCGTGAGAGCCTGAAAGTCACCTCATCCTGTTCGCTGGACCATGTGTACCAGAGTTTGAGAGAGGTAGCAATCGGCTTGTA
>VBFM01000064.1:402-10960 GCA_005882595.1 Chloroflexota bacterium | reverse complement strand
AGTGTGTCTTCTGTAGGTTCCCGTTATTGCAGATTAGCCGCCCTTTCTTTAGAGTAGCGTAGTGTTGTCTGCATTGTCGATGAGGAGTAACTTACATGAAAGGTTCAGTTCGAGCAAACCCCGTATTTACGTTGACAGCCCTGGTCAGCGCGCTTTTTATGACGGTGGCGCTGGTAGCCTCATTCGTACAGGTACCTACTGCCCGTGCAGCAGGCGGTATCACAACCAGGAGCGCTTTCTGTCAGAATCTTGGCAAGACGTATCAGGCCTCGTCGGGCGCTCAGATGTTTTGCTTTGGTTCACAACCTAATGGCAACGGAAGCCCAGGAGGCCAAAGCAATTCCATTGGCACAAATGTCGATGCGGCCAATCCTCACGAGGATGTCTCGCCCGCTGGTGCGCAGGCCTTTGGGCAGTCGGAAACCTCCATTGCTGGCGAGGGGCCTTATGTCGTTGAGGGGTGGAATGATTCCACCGGGTTTTTCTCTCCATGCCCCTCACCCATGAACAAGGAGGAATTGACGGGTTTCGGCTTCTCAGCCAACGGTGGTAGTTCCTTCATGGACCAGGGTGGCCTACCCAACAGCAACTGCAAAAACACGATTTATGAGGGCGACCCAAGTGTCGAAACATGGCGACCCGGTGGAACCACTTACTTCTACGTGAGCAGCCTGTTCGACCCCATCAGCGCCACTGCTGACCAGCGCTCGCATATAGCCATGGCAGCCTGTAAGGCGACTGGGAGCGGATCGTCGGCGTTGATCAGCTGTAGCCAACCCATTATCATTGCCTCCAGTTCGATGTGCCCCACTCAATCCGGCTTCATCTTCTGCGGATTCCTCGATAAAGATTTCCTCTCGATTGACCCGGCCCGCGGGAGGCTGTATGCGACATTCACCGAGTTCGTTTTCAATCCGGTCACCTTCACGCAAACTGCCACGGTCGAACTGGCGGTCTGCGACATCGGCACACCGACCGGTGGCACCGGGCCTGCAGGCGGCACGGCGGGGGCGCCCGTCTGCTTCAACGGTGCTCTCGGCTCTCAGACCCATCCTGCTCCTCCCTACCTCGTCGTGGCCACACCCGACGCGAATGGATGTGAGAACGAGGGGGCGTACCCGGCGGTAGACGTGAAGACCGGCGACGTGTACGTGGCGTATGAGCACAACTGGGCGACCAGCTTCCAACTGGCCGTATGCGCCACCGCCTCTGAAGCGATTCAGAACGTGATGAACTTCGTGCCTTTCTCGTGTCTGACGCTCACTCCTACTTCGTCCTGCAAGCCCAAAAACCTCAATAGAAATGCAGTGAGCATCAACTCGATGGAACTCGCAATGATCCCGGGCTACAACCGCTTTCCCATGAATGACTTTCCGCGCCTGGCGGTGAGCGACGAAGCGGGAACTGTGAGCATGGTCTGGAATGACACGCGCTTCCATCCGGCGGGTGACATTCTCTTGCAGAGTTTCAAGCTGGGGACGCTCAGTGGCGTTCAGACAGCGCCAGTACGGCTCAGTACGGAAAGCAACGGCTGGCATTTCATGCCGGGTCTGCGTAACTCCGACCAGAACGGCAACATCAACGTCTCCTGGTACAGTCGCAGCTCACCAAATACGGCTGTTACCAACGTTTTTGCGGCGTTGCAGCTCAATCCACGCCTGGGCAGCAGGTCGGGGAGCAATACACTGGTAACCATCCATTCCTCTGATTGGAATGCCGTCTCTTCAGACATCGTCCCGAACTTTGGGGACTACACGGATAACTACGTTATCGCCACAGCTGGCGGTCCCACCTACACGGGCCTCAAGCTCTACATGGCCTGGTCCGATGGGAGGATCGGCGATCCTCAGCCCTTTGAGGCGCACACGTAGCCGCGGGCTTGCTTCACCAGCATTGCGGTGCGGATGAAGCCTATTCCGTCAGTACCTGTCTCAACGGGGCGAGGGAATATTCCCTTGCCCCTTTTGCTGTTTAAAAGAAGTCCCCTTGCTTGCTCACCGATTGTTCCTTTGTAAAGACCGGATGTTCTCAGCCATGGATTTCCTTTGACCAGGAGGATTGGTATAATGTTTGTCGGTGATCAAACCGAGAACACCATATATGAAGGAGTTAGACAAATGACCAGGTATGTGTCGCTATTCCGTGGCATCAATGTTGGCGGTCACCAGACGGTACCGATGAATGAACTCAAAGAACTGCATGAAGCCCTGGGATTAAAGGATGTCGTCACCTATATTCAGAGCGGAAACGTGGTATTTACCAGTGATGACGCCGACCTGGCTCAACTCCCGAGGCAAATTGAGGATGGCTTTGCCAAAAAATTCGGCTTTCAAGTGAAAGTCATGGTTCGAACTTCAGCCGAGTTACAAGATATAATTGATAACAATCCATTTCAGAACCAAACGATGAAGGAACCAAAGTTGATGGTCGCCCTATTTCTAGCAACCCACCCTGAGAGTACAGCAATGGAAGATCTCCAGAAGACGTATGTCGGCCCTGAAGAACTCTGCCTCATCGGCCAGGAATTGTTTGTCTATTATCCCAATGGCATTGGACGCTCAAAACTGTCCCTTACCTTGATTGAGAAAAAGCTGAAAACCATAGGAACAGGAAGAAATTGGAATACCATTCTCCAATTGCAGAAACTGATCCAGCGCTAGGTTTTTATACATTCCGAGAGGAGAACCTTATGCCGAAGCAATTTGACGCAAACGTGCTGAACCAGCTTGCGAACACTGAAGAAATTGAAATTGAAACCCGTTCGGTTACTATCCCAGGGCGAACGCACCGTACCATTATCTGGGTGATGGTCGATAACAACCAGGTGTATATTCGCTCAGTGCGTGGCCGCAATGGTCGCTGGTACCAGGAAATCACGGCAAACCCGGAGGGTGCGATACACGTAGATGGACAACGTCTTGCAGTTCACGCGGTGCCTGTGACCGATGAAGCGACCATTGCTCGCGTGAGCAACGAGGTACTGCGCAAATACCATGACTCGCCTTCCGCCCCCAGCATGGTACGCGCGGAGACCCTATCAACGACATTGCTGCTAGAGCCAGCCTGACGCAGCACTCAATGTTATGATATTCTATCCATGTGTTTGATTCGCCAGTAAAAAGCATACATCAGTTTCGCCAACCTGATAACGATCACACCTCCATGAAAGGCTTGTCAGGATTGCGTCGAGGAGAACTGAATAGAACATGTCAGAAACACAAACGTGGCGTGCCCTGCTTGCAGAGGTCATTCAGAGTCCTCAAGAGCGACGGCGGATCACCGCCGCTTTGGGCGTCAATCCGCTCACGCTGACGCGCTGGATTCGCAACGAAGCCACTCCACGTGGACCACTGCAGCAGCGGTTGCTTGAAGTCGTTCCTCAACTCCGTCCCTTCCTTGCTGAAGAACTCGGCACCTTTCCCTCTCTCCCCGACGAAGTGTCACCGGACGCTATCCCGATCACTTTCTATAACCACGTCCTCGATCTCTACGCCACCAGTACTGATCTCCAGCGTTGCTGGTCGATCTGCAGCGCAGTTTTATATGAGGTCCATAGGCATTTTGCCTCCAGCGGTGTCGGCCTGGACATCAGCGTCGTGCGATGCCTGGCCCCTTACCAGGGAAATATCGTTCGTTGCCTTCGTGAGTATATCGGGCTGGGAGCTTCTCCTACGAGAGAGCCGATGGAACTGCGCAAGCGATTCTTTGGGGCCGAGTCGCTCGCTGGATACGTCGTCCAATCCTGTCGTTCAGCAGCGATTGACAACCTCAACGAAGAGCAGCGCCTTCCCCACCAGTTACCTGAAAAGGCCTGCAGTGCAGCGGCAGCTCCGATCCTCCACGCTGGCCGCATTGCGGGTTGCCTCCTCGTCGCGAGCACCGAGCCTGACTATTTTCGTTCCTCTGCGCTACTTGATCTCCTGCCAATCTACGCGAGGCTGCTCGCGCTGGCGTTTGATCCAGAGGACTTCTATGAAGTCCAATCCATCCAGCTCGGGATGATGCCTTCTGTCCAGGTGCAGAATACCCACTTCGCCACCTTCCAGCAGCGCATCTCCTCGGCGCTGAAAAAAGCCGTTGCTGACCAGCACCCCATCAGCTACCTGCAAGCAGAGCAACGCGCCTGGTGGCAGATCGCAGAGGAACTTTTACAGCTCCCGCTCCACCTTTCACCAGAACTATAAAGCCATACCTCTACGAATGCAGGAGTGCTGCATTACCAAAGCCCTGTTTGCTCATCGTAGCTTCCTGCCAGGCCAGCCAGCTTCCCTATCCAACCTGTTGCCTCTGCGGAACAGGAGCGCGTGTTGGGGAGAGCATTTAGTGTGGGGCTTCCGACGCAGAATGCAGTGCGGCAGCAACCAGGGAATGCGGACAAATCGCCTGTCGCTGATATTGGGGGCATTCGCACTCAAAGGTCTGGTGCTCTCCCACTTCACGGAGGGAGACGTTATAGTAGAGGCCCTGGTTGTCCCGCACCTGATAATGGCCCAGCGCCAGGATGTGTGCATGAGGTTCGCCTTGCCGACTTGCTGTGAGCGCTTCATTGAGCGCCAGGACGCGTTCAACCTTGAGGCGTTCGGCTTTCTCGCGGGCCAGTTCGGCCCCGATCACCTGCTCGCGCATCTCCCAGAGTTGCTGCTGATGACCGAGGGTTTCCCGAAGAGCGAAGAACTGCCGTAGGATCAACAGCCCCATGAGGACCGCTGCCCCAAGAATGACTCCCAGCTTTAAGATCCCAGCGCCGGGCGCGGACACGGTGTAAGCCAGGAGCAGGATGACGAGCGGGACGAACAGGTAAGGCAGCATGGACTTCCATAAGGATGAAGAAGAGAATGACTGGCCAGCCCTCTCCCTGGAAGCATCTCCTCCTGCTGGCAGATGAGCGGACAGCTTCCCAGAGGCAATGCCTACACGTAATGCCTGAGCACCCAAGCCGACCAGCATATAGCCTAAAGGCCATCCGACATCGAGCAGCCCCCCCGTGGCATACATGTTATGCAATTCCTGGTAGTCGTAGATGCTGTCCGTAGACACAATGATCAGGAATGCGAGCCCGAGGATGAGCGCCACTGGCCGGATGGCGTGGTCATGGGAGTGAAGCACAAGCAGCAGCAGACAGAAGATCAGTACCAGCGTTACGAGGGGATAGGCTGTGCCGATGACCTGGCCCAACACCGTGTTAGCCCCTTGCAAGATGGTCGGACCGAGAATGAAATACCAGCTAAAGGTGGTGGCTCCCACCATGATCATCAGGCTGTCCAACAGAATGCGTGAACGTGTATCGGCAGAGAGTGGTCGACTGGGCAGCAGCAACAGAGCGAGTAGCACGAAAGGGTACGAGCCCAGATAGCCCGCATCGGCCCAGGTAGGGAAGAGGACAGCGAAATGCGCGATGTCCTCATTGTAGGTCCAGAGCGCCTGTCCAACGATATAGCTCAGGATGCCAAGGCCGAGCAAGAGGGGTACCCAGCGCTGGGGAGTCCCGGCCGGAGCAACATGCCCGGTGAATGGAACCGGGAATCGTCTCCCCCGACCGCCTCCGTGCCAGAAGAGCGGAAGCGTCAGCAGTAAGCCAACCGCTTCGAGAAGACCTTGGGTGAGGTTGTCGCCCAGATTCACCTGGTTGGGCCCGCCCGGTTTCATGAGCAGATAGGTGACGAATAGGACCGTGAGCACGAGGATCAAGAGAACGCTCTTCCAGAGGGAGCGCACGTACTGACCTTGCAGAGTTCCCGTGACCTGTTCTCTGGGTATGGGCTGTGGTATGCCGTGGACTGTTGTTTCCGTATCAGCCATACTCGCGTTATCCTTCCTGCTCAGGTACTCCGGTCTTTCTAGTGTAACATGTGATGGGGAAACTGTCTAGACAGGCCTGTTCCCCTCGCAGGTGACAATTACGGAGCTATTCAGAAACGCACCATAGCTGTTTGCCGATGCAGCGAAAGCGCGAGTTTCGGCTTCGTTCAACGGCGCAAAGAGACTCGGGGTGATATTGACTGTATCCTTTTTTATCGTGCGCTTCCAGGTGCCGGCAATCCGACCATTCAGAACAATTATCTGGTTGAGGACATTGCCCCGAGCATCGAACTTTGTCGCATCCGCCGCGTCAAACACGGCACTGCGATCAGTATAGCCAACAGTATACTACTCAAAATTTGGTAACAGGAATATTGTCTGAGTGAGATCACGCGCTGGCAGAGAAGAGGTCGAAAACCAGTAAGTCTGGCCGTCTACATCCTCGTGTATAAGTTGGGATGTCACCATTGCGAGGCCGGCTCTCGCATCGGCTGCCGAGAGTCCTGACCACCACACAAAATCTTGCAGGGTCGCAGGGCCGTGGCTCGTAAAGTAGCGCCTGGCGAATTCAGCCAGCGCTTCGTTGCGTTCTAAAGTCCTTGCCTGGGGTGCTCGCTCCTCAAGCAAGGCATAGGTGAATTGCTTGCCTCGCCTCGCACCACTACAGATAATCCCATCTAATTCAGCGTGCATAATGATATGGGCAAATCGGAGTAAATCATCCGCAGCAATGCCAGCCTGCCGAAGCGCGGACACAAGCTCCGCACGCGTAAGCTGCTTACCGCCTTGTAATGCCTTTACCAACGCAGCGTTACTACGCGTAAAAATGGCCTCGTCTAATTCCAGCCTGCGATAATAGTAGGCGTTCGCTGCATTGACGCGTGGAGCAGTAAGCGCAAGCATCCAGCGAATATCGGCAGGTGAGACAAAATGCCAGGTGGGTCGCATTACGTGTGTACGAAGGATGGTGCCGTCGGCAAATGCTCGCTCAATGCTCTCATCGGTGGCGCCTTCTATGCGCAATCCGAGTGCCCATTTTGCCCCCGCAAAATCCTGGGCCTGGACAGCGCCCAGCCACTGTACTACATCGCTGGGCTTTTCAAACGTGTGCCGGGCTATGAGCTGGTTGTGAAGCCGCTGGTGCGCAATGTCCAGGTTTGTCATGAATGCTCCTTCTATCGTAATTTGATCAGTTTTTTTTCGCTTTGAGATCCTGTTTCATTTCGTTTGACTTATCTACTACTTGAAGTATACCATTGAAGGAGGGCAGAATCAGCCCTCGTTTGAGAGAGAATGATTGAAGATCGCTGAAAGCAGAGGGTTGCTATGTACCATCCAACCAGTCGTGTCCTCACTGTACTCGAATTGCTCCAGTCCAGGCCATTCATCAGCGGTCCAGAGTTAGCTGCTCGCCTGGAGATGGATGTGCGAACGGTGCGCCGCTACATCACGCACCTCCAGGATGTCGGTATTCCGGTCGAGGCCAATACCGGCCGGTACGGTGGGTACCGGCTCCGTCCTGGCTTTAAACTGCCACCGCTCATGTTGACGGAAGAGGAAGCCACAGCGATCATGCTTGGCCTGCTGGGAACCTCGTGGCTGGAGATCGGACAGTCGTCGGTGGCCGTTGAAGGAGCGCTCGCCAAAGTCTCCCGCGTCCTTCCCCTGCGCGCACGGGAACGCCTGAACGCCATGGCTTCTCACCTGTTCTTCTTTTCTCATCAACGCGAGGCACGGCCGAATGTCTCTCTCGTGATCAATCTCAGCGAAGCAATCGGACAGCAGCAACGGATTGCCATGAACTATCGTTCCCATCTCGATCAGTTGACGCATCGCAAGGTTGAGCCGTATGGCATGGTGGGATGGAACGGGCACTGGTACCTGGTTGGGTACTGCTGCCTGCGTCAAGACTACCGTACATTTCGCCTGGACCGCATCCAGCAGGTAGAGCTGCTTGAGGAGCCCTTTGAAAGACCAGAGGGTTTTGATTGCCGGACCTATGTGATGGAGCAGAATTCCGGGAAAGAAGCAGGCTTTGACATTGAAGTGGAGTTTCAAGCACCATTGTATACGGTGCAGCAGAAAATACCCGCATCCTATGGATCGCTGACGGCCACGCCAACAGGAGCATTGTTTCAGTATCAGTATGACGACATAGAAAGTCAGGCGCGCTACCTGATGTCGCTGAACCTTCCGTTCGTCATTCATCATCCGCCGGAATTGCGTGAAGCTCTGCGGCGCCTGGCAGAAGAGATGGTGCAGATTGCGACGTCTTCACTTCCTACGAGAGACAATGGAAGCAAAAATGCAGTGCAGGAGAAGCGCTGATGAGATGGAAGAATCACCTTCCAGCCTTTGACGCGGCGCCAGGCAAAGCAGCAGTAAAAATCTCCTGCGCGCCGGTGCGCGTGTCATTCCAGAACGGGTGAACAAACTGATTATCTACCGCCAGCCCTTGATAGTCACCGATGAACTGCGACCCGTATTCATCTGTTGGAGCATCAACCGCCGGGTCCCAGCTTTGCGTGGTGACGCGCTCATTCTTGAGGAACGACGCGCCCTGATCAACCGATTGCGCCAGGTAGACATCGATCAACTTGTGCGAGGGGTCAAGGCGCGTATCAAAGAAGGAGATGCTGATAACTCCATTGGGCGCGACGGCCATTTGTGGCTGGAACTGGTTCGCACCGTTGCCCACCGCATCATCATTCACCCGCAGCGGAGGCGCCCACGTCTGTCCGTGATCCTGCGAGGTACTGAACAGAATATCGGGGTCGCCCATTCCCTTATCGGACCAGGTAATGTAGAGCTGGCCCGTCTTCGGGTCGCAGGCAAATGCTGGCAGCGACTCATTGCGATACTTTTCGGGTGGGAATGCACCGAAGACATCATGAATGATAGCTATCAGGACCGGAGAAGTCCAGGTAGCGCCGCCGTCCGCTGAAGTCGTGACAACCAACCTGGTAGGAAGAGAACGAGCGATATCTTCAACGGTTTCAAAAGCAACGGCGAAACCAACAGCTAGAGTGCCATCCGGCTCGACAACCGGAATAGCGCCTATGGCCGCGTCACATCTCATTGAGTGAGGAGGACGATCAGGTAAAGGATTCGTACAGAAAGGCGCACTTCCCTCGATAAAGGTTGGCGATGAGAAGCTCTGTCCACCATCGGTTGAACGCGAAAAGGCCAATTCCTGAACGCATGGATTGCCCTGTCCACAGTCGTTACCATAATCATAGGACCACACCACATACACATTGCCTTTACGCCGCCCATTCGTCGTATCAACGGTAATCCAGGGCTTGTCATGAAACTCCTTGCTTTCCGCAGTTTCAATAACACTTACGGGATTCCCAAACGTCTTGCCCCCATCAGTAGACTTCGAGACGGCGATCCCGCTCATACCAGGCCGTGCCTCGTAGAGCACACCCGCGTAAACATCATTGTGCGTACCAAATGCAAAGCTAATATCGGAGGTAAGGGTAAATTGCTTCTGAAAACCCGGCAGCAAACCGCCATCCATCCAGGTACAGCCTCCATCGAACGAGGCGAAATAGCCGATCTGGAAGCGATACTGGGCCAGGTCAGTGAAAAATTTAGTACCGCCAACCAGATTGAGGGGATTGTTCGGATTCTCGGCCAGCATCGGCTCACTATGCGCCAGAAAGCTATCATGGCTGACCCGTACATTGAGAAACGGTGACTGGGGATGCTGGCCCAGCATGACACAGCTACCGCCTCCCGATAGAGAATAGCCAGCCGTCGAGGTCGAAGCAGGAGTACGGCCCGGTGCAGGGTTGGTTGTATCCTGGCTGCAAGCGGAGAAAAGAAGACACAGGAGGAATATCAGCCATGACCAGTATTTAAGAGGTTTTCGGGTTTGTTTCATGTCTTGTCCTCCTTTTGGCTTCCAGGGCAATCATTCACAGCATGGCACAAAAATACTGTTCTTTTCCAGTGACGCAAAAAGCGGCCAGGTATTGCATAATGTGCAAGAAAGGAGTTGCAAACCATTATGAATGCACCATCATCTCACACCAGCCCAGATCTGACCGATGTATTCGCTTACGTCGATGCTCACCGCCAGGAGTTCCTTGATCGCCTGATCGATTACGTGCGCCGCCCTGGCATCAGCGCCCATGGACAGGGAATCGGCGAGGTTGCGGACTACATCGCGGATGTTATGCAGCGTATGGGAATGCAAACACGCATACTGCCGACAGCCGGGTGGCCGATGGTGCTGGGAGAACGGCTCGATGTGCCAGGCGGGCCTACCGTCTTGCTTTATGGGCATTACGATGTGCAGCCGCCCGAGCCATTGGACGCCTGGATTTCTCCGCCATTCGAACCAACCATTCGCAATGGTCGGCTTTATGCGCGAGGCGTGGGCGATAACAAAGGGCAGCATTTCGCGCAGCTTCTTGCGCTAGAAACGCTGCTTGCCTGTCGCGGCGCATTACCATGCAATGTGCGCTTTTTACTGGAGGGTGAAGAGGAAGTGGGTAGCCCGCATATGCCGGAGTTCGTGCGCGAACATCGCGCGGAGGTCATGGCAAACCTGGTGATCACCAGCGACGGCCCGGTGCACGAGAGTGGGCGTTCGCAAATACTCTTCGGCGTGCGCGGCATCTTGAGCTTTGAACTACGAGCGAAAGGCGCCAACCGCGATCTCCACTCCGGCAACTGGGGCGGCGTCGCCCCCAACCCGCTCTGGACACTCGTGCACCTGCTCGCCACCATGAAAGACGCGCATGGCCAC
>VBFM01000064.1:0-392 GCA_005882595.1 Chloroflexota bacterium | reverse complement strand
GCTTTTACGATAACGTTCTGCCATTAAGCGAACTGGAACGCGAGGCATTAGCGCGCTTGCCCATTGATGTCGAGCGAGTCAAGCAATCATTAGACCTGCGGCAGCTCGACCAGCCGCTTGAGCGTGGCTTTGCCGAACGGCTCTCGGCATGGCCCACCTTCACCATCAATGGATTGCACGGCGGCTATGGCGGGCAAGGCTCTAAAACCGTGCTACCCCACGAGGCATTCGCCAAGTGCGATATCCGACTGGTTGAGGCGCAGTCAGCAGATGAGATTTTCGCCAAAGTCGTGGCCCATGTGCGCCTTCACGCGCCAGGTGTAGAAGTGATCCACCAGGGATCAATGGAGCCATCCAAAACCCCGCTCGACTCGCCTTTTACGGAACCCCTA
>VBFM01000063.1:0-7204 GCA_005882595.1 Chloroflexota bacterium | reverse complement strand
TTTATCTGGCACGACACGCTCATTCTTTCCATCGTCGTGACCGTGATGATTACAAACCTGCTGGATGGCGCGTTCTTCTCAGTCATAGAACCGGCTTATATCAAGCAGATCTTTCACAGCGCGGTACCGCTTGGACTGGTCGTGGCAGCGCTTGGGGGAGCATCGTTTGTAGGAACGCTGATCTATGGCACAATCGGACATCGCCTCCCGCGGCGCTGGACGCTCGGCATTTGTTTCACCATTGCCGGTAGCACGCACATCTTGATTTTCCTGATACCGGTACTGCCCCTGCTCATAGGCTGGCAAATTATCGTGGGCCTGCTCATCGGGCCTATCAACCCGCTGCTGGATACCGTCATGCAGGAAAGGCTACCGGCAAATATGCGGGCCAGGGTTTTTGGGGCGGTAAGCGCGGGGGTGCTTGCCGGTATTCCACTTGGCACGTTCGCTGGCGGATATGTCGCGGCATGGATAGGCCTGCGCATGACTATCCTGCTCATAGGCGGTATCTACCTGTTTACCACGCTCTCGCTGCTGATCAATCCAGCCCTGAAGAAGATGTAGAAGCACACCTTGCCCCTGATGCCCACCGGGGGGACTAGTCCACTTCCCTCTGAAAGGGACACATTGCTCTGTTGACTCGCTCCCTACTGCCACCTTGTTCCCTCACCTATGAGATCTGGATGCCTAGACGCTCCAGGAGGCTCTGGCTCAGCTCTGCCCGATATTTGATGGGCATCTTCTCGGGACCATGGGAGTCTGAACCGGAACTGGTCAGTAAACCGTGCGTTTTAGCATATTCCCGGTACATGGCGATCTGTTCTGGCGTGTGAGCAGGATAATAGACCTCCAGGCCATCAATGGGAACTTGCCTTCGGAGCTCATCGAGCAACTGGCCATCATAGCAGGTATATCCTTCACCCCGTCCAGGATGAGCAATGAGACACACTGCCCCACTGCGATGAGCTGCATCCACCACCGTCGCAAGATCATTGGTGGCCCACGAGAAACCAGCCTCTGTGATCAATGTTCCGGCAGAGGGTTCTCCGGTTCCGTAGCCCAGTCTTTTTAAGAGGGCCACCAGTGCATGGGGTTGTTGCGCACTCGGTTGGGCCAGCAGGGCATCCAGTTCGTGCACATTCGGAAAGGAGATGCCGAGCTTGCCCAGGTTCTCGCAGACCTGCCTGGTGTTCTCTCGCTGGCGATGCGCAATAGCTTGTGCCAGCTCTCCCAACTCGTTCTTTTCTGGATCAAACCCATAGCAGAGCACATCGGTCAGCTCACCGCTCCATGAGGTACTCATTTCCACCGCGGCCAGGAGGGGGAGCTGTTTCTCCGCCGCCAACTGTTGCAGCACCGCGGCGGTATCCACCCGATCATGGTCGGTGATCGCCACCAGGCCAAACTGTTCACGCACCAGGGAGTCGATCAGTTGTTCGGGCGTCCAGGTGCCATCACTGAAGGTGGTATGCAGTTGCAGATCAATCGCCGCATCAGGAGCCAGCACGAGATGACGAGTCGATGCTTCCATAATCTTCTCCTTCCAGAGCACTCTCCTCTCCACTCGACGGAGATCGAACAGCGTAGGTGACAATTCCGGCATTCCTTTCAAGTATCTCATCAGTAATAGTGTTCTCTCAGTAACGGTTGGCTCTCGATCCCACCACTTCATCTCTCCGATACAGATCTATCAGTCATAGATACAGTAATCTCTGCCCAAGCTGGCCTGTCAACCTCGTTGTGCATCCCGTGGGTCCATCCACTCCCATCCCCACACCAGGAAAAACGCCGGTATGGGGGAGCGGGGCTTGCTGAAATGTAGTGATGCCCCTGGTGGGCATCAGGCGTGTGGGCCGCTCCCAACTTACGGTATCCCTTGCACATACGACGTTTCCTCTTCACCAAGATCCTCAAAATTGCGCGTGTAGAGCCGTGCATAGAGGCCGTTGAGGGCCAGCAGTTCCGCGTGTGTGCCACGCTCGACGATGTGACCATCGTTCAGCACCAGAATTTGATCGGCGCGCTCGACCGTCGTCAGCCGGTGAGCGACGACGAGCGTGGTTCGTTCCTTCATCAGCCGTTCGAGGGCATCCTGTACCAGCGCCTCCGACTCGTTATCGAGCGAGGCCGTCGCTTCATCCAGCAGCAGGATGCGAGGGTTATGCAGCAGGGCGCGGGCGATAGCGATGCGCTGGCGTTGTCCCGCCGATAGTTTCACACCTCGTTCGCCAACCAGGGACTGCAGGCCATCCGGCAACTGCTCGATGAAGCCCCATGCATTCGCTGCTTCAGCCGCCGCTCGTACCTCCTCGTCCCTGGCGTCCAATCGTCCATAGCGAATATTCTCGGCTATCGAATCGCCAAAGAGCGTGGGTTCTTGAGGAACGATCGCTACCTGGGAGCGCAAAGATTGCGGTGTAACCGTGCGAATATCATAGCCATCGACACGAATTGTTCCCGCGTCGATCTCGTACAGCCTCATCAATAGGTTCAAGGTGGTGGTTTTGCCCGCCCCGCTTGGCCCAACCAGCGCGACGACCTGCCCTGGAAGCACCTCGAACGTCATGCTCTGCAAAACAGGCCGCGCCGACGCCCGCGTCATTGCTACCGCGCCATTTGTGCTTGTCAGAGAGCCTGGATAGGAGAACGACACAGAGTCGAAGGAGACGTGCCCTGCAACAGGCGGCAATTCAAGTACACCGGTTTGTGTGCCGCTTACGTCAACCGGCTCATCCAGCAATTCAAAGACACGCTCCGCCGCACCGAGCGCGGCCTGCAATTGCGAGTAGAGATTGCTGAGGGCTACCAGCGGGCCAACCAGCATGAACAGGTAAAACAGGAAGGCGACGAGGTCTCCAATGGTCAGCCGTCCAGACAGCACCTCGTGTCCTCCAAACCAGAGGATGGTCACTACCGCGAAAAAGCCAATAAGCTCGTTGATGGGCCCCAGCAGCGATTGCGAGACGGCGCGTTGTAAAGCCTGCTGCAGCGAATGGCTCATGCGCGTGCTGAAGCGTTCATACTCGTAGTCCTCGCGCGCGAAGGCTTTGACCACGCGCTGCGCGGACAGCGCCTCTTCCAGCACGATACCCGCTTCACCCAACCCCTCCTGTACGCCTCGCGTTCTCTTGCGAATGCGCCGCCCCAGCAGCGATGAACTGATAGCAGCCACGGGCGCAACAACAACAATCACCAGTGTAATGCGCCAGTTAATCAAAAGGGCGATGACGACGCTGCCGATGAGCGTGAGAATCTGGGAGACGATGGGCAGGATATTTCCGGTAAGCGACCCCTGCAACAACGTAATGTCGTTGGTGATGCGGCTCATCAGTTCCCCTGTGCGGCGCGCATCGAAGAAGCTCAACGACAGGCGCTGTAAATGGCGAAAAAGCAGTGTGCGTAGATCAAATGAGAGACGCTCGCCAAAGGAGACGACCAGGTAGTTTTGCACCGCACCTATACCCGCCTGGAGAATGAAGACGACCAGCAGCGCAATCACCACGATATTGAGCAAATTCCCATTATGTCGTGCTAAAACGGTGTTGAGCAGGGAGCGAATAACCAGTGGGTAGACCAGGCTCAGCCCATCGGTCAAAACCAGTAAAATAGCCGATACGACTAATTGCCGGCGATAGGGACGCAAAAGCGCCGCAACGCGCGCTAGTGAAACCTTTCGTTTACGATCCTTCACCTCCGCTCCACCAGCTTCCCCGGAAGATGCCCGCTGCTTTTCCGATGCCCCTGGCATTGCTGACCCTTTCTCTATTCAGGAAGAAGGTTAACCCATCATACGGCATATACGAGCCAACGAGAGAAAAGTTTTTTACCGCGTCAATGTATCTTATTTTGTCCCAATTTATCTCACAATATTTCATTATATATCAAGTACCATATTCCTATATATTGACTAAACATAAAGTAATACGAGATACTTTGTGCAATCTCTAACACGGCTATCGTCCGTCTGGCTTATTGCGGAGCAGAAAAGGAGAATATATCGTGCGTCCTACTATCAGCTTATTTGTTCGTGTCGGCCTGTTACTTGCAGTTGTATTGGGAACCGGGTTACTGGTAACCTGGGAGATTCACTCAAGAGCCAGCGCAGCAACGATTTCACCGGTACTTACTTATAAGTATAATACCTCGCGTACCGGGCAAAACTCTAACGAGACCATCCTCAATACCAGCAACGTCAATGCCACGCAATTTGGTCGGCGGGTCTCCTACCCGGTTGATGGCCAGGTGTATGCTGAACCGCTTTTTATGCCTGGATTGACCATTAATGGACATACCCACAATGTCGTCTTCGTCGAAACGGAACACGATAGCGTCTACGCCTTCGACGCCGATCAAAAAAGCGCTATCGCCCCTCTTTGGCATAAAAGCTTTCTTATCAATGGCGCAAAAACCGTTTCCAGCAGTGATGTAAACTGTAGCGATATTTCCCCGCAATATGGCATCACCGGCACGCCCGTGATTGATCCCGCGTCGGCAACCCTGTATGTAGTAGCCTACACAAACGAAAATGGTACGCTTATCTTCCGCCTGCACGCGCTCAATATCACTACAGGACAGGATAAGGTCACTCCTGTAGTCATTACCGCTTCTGTAAAAGGTACAGGTGATGGCAGTGTCAACGGTGTGATCACCTTTAACCCGGTACACCAGCTCCAGCGCGGCGCGCTCCTGCTCCTAAACGGCACTATCTATATCTCCTTTGGCTCCCACTGCGACCTCTTCCCCTTTCATGGCTGGATGCTTGCCTACAATAGTTCTACGCTCCAGCATAGCGCGACCTACAACGATTCGCGCAACGGCTCAAATTCTGGCATCTGGGAAGCCGGAAACGGGCCTGCGACTGATACCTCTGGCAACATTTTCCTTGCAACCGGCAATGGTAAATTCGACCTCAACTCAGGTGGCGTTGATGCAGGTGATACCATGCTCAAATTGAGCACAACAAATGGAGCGATAACCAGGGCTGGTTACTTTACTCCATTCAATCAGTCGTGCCTGAATCCTAAAGATTTCGATCTCGGATCGGGCGGTGTAATGCTGCTGCCTAACACAAACGAACTGGTTCAGGCGGGCAAAGAGGGTCGTATCTACGTCGTCAATCGCACCAACATGGGGAAATATACTGTGGACCCCAACCTGCAGTGCGGCACCTCTGAAGAAAACCGCACTGACATCGATAACATCGTGCAAGAATTGGCGCCCGGTACTATTGGAGGCATGTGGAGTTCCCCGGCTTACTGGAACGGCCCCAATGGAAGCTACGTCTACTTCTCAGGATCAGGAGACAACACCAAAGCCTTTAAGTTGACCAACGGCAAGCTTTCCACCTCTCCAACCTCCCACACACCCGAAACCTCCGGCTTCCCAGGAGCCAACCCGGTCATTAGCAGCAACGGCACCACCGCGGGTACCGGCATCCTGTGGGAGGTCGATTCCTCCAAAACTCTGCGCGCCTACAACGCAGCCAACCTGGCAACCAGGCTCTTCTCAGGCAGCGTTCCAAGCTACGTGAAGTTTAGTGTGCCAACCGTCGCTAACGGCAGAGTATTTGTAGGCACGCAGGGCACGCTTGAGATCTATGGTTTGCTGAATTGATCAAAATTTGAACTCATGCGCCCTGGTAGGCATCTGCCGGGGCGCACTATTTTGTCTCGCCGGAGGATGCGGAACGGCGAAACACAAATCGCAGGCCACCCGTTGCCCCCACCTCGCCCCCTGTGCCGAACAGCATCAACGTGCCTTTCCCCGAAATTTCGGCATGCACCTCGAGTTCCTCAAACTGGAATCTGCCTACTTTCTGCGGCGTATTCTCCAAAAGCGCGCCCATCTGCCCAATGAATAGGTTGACGTTTTCCGCCAGCCATTCGACTTTGAGCGGCTTCACCTGTTTTCCTCCTCCCCTCGTTACCACCGGCTCGCCGGTCACAACCCACATCGTATCTTTTTCCAACTGTTCTTCGTCCATAGTTTCCTCCTTCTATTTTGCTATGCGAATGGATGGCGATGAATACAGCGCGTAGCCCAGCCCTAATGGATTGTTTTCGCTTTCCCAGAAATGCCTGCGCACAGCTAAAAGAGCCTCCCCTATGGGTTTCTTTCGCAACAGCTCCTCGTACAGCTTTTCTATGAAAGCCGCTGCGAACCAATCCGGCACGTGAAACTCGGTAGCCAGTACACCTCTCGCACCGTGTTTCCAGAAGAGAACTGCCCAGTTTGAGCTGTGAAGTGGACTGATTGTGCCGCTGCGGCAGGCATTCAGCAGCACCAGCGGTCTATGCTCGATCTCAAACTCCTGCACCTCAAAGTCTTCCATCGTAATCGAAAATTCGTTTGAAACCAGCAGGTAAGACTCGCTTAGAGGGTCCTGCTCAAAAGCATGACATGCCATATGTACAATTTGTAGCTCTTCGCGCAAAAAGTTCCCGAAATCTTCCAGTTCTTTCTCACGTTTCTTGATATCCATCGAGTGCAAACAGGAAAGATAAATTTGTTGTTGTTGTTCCAGTTTCTGCAGAGCCGGTATCTCTCTCTTCGCCACGTGCATGAGTTCGTTGTATGCCACTACCCCCACACGAGGACGTGAGGGAATGAGAGAAGGCGCAAAATCCCCTGGTCGAGCTTCTCGAATCAAGGTTCGTGAAATGATATACTGCATGCCCCAGAAACCCGTCACCTCAACCTGGGCGCCTAAAGGCCCATCATAAAGCAATTCCCAGGGTATGAAGAAATCCTCCGATGTCACCTGAATGACTGCATCCCTCTCCAACGCCTCGTGCACGACATCTCTTGGCGTCCCCTTGGCGAATATTTTCTTAAATGCAAAATTTCCCTTTTGAGCGAGTCTTGAAAGCGCTGCAACTCGTTCTGCTGCACCAGCATTATCCGCTTCAAAATAGCCGGATATCTGTTCGATTGCTCGTTGCAGTTCTGCATTGAGTTCTTTGATATCCTCCGGCGTCAATTGAATAGAGAAGGAATACCAGTCTGAAAAGTCCGTCTGAATATATGCCTGGTAGGCCCGGCCATACCGCTGAATACGAATCTGTACGTTGACTGAAAATTTATTCGCAAGCGGCAAACCGACTGTTTGTTGGAGCGGCATACGATTACACCTCCGACGAGACAGGTACATGCTGCGATTGCTCGACCGCATCAAACTCAAAGCGCATCGTCCTGAGCCAGCGTC
>VBFM01000062.1:0-8420 GCA_005882595.1 Chloroflexota bacterium | reverse complement strand
CCAAGAAGCAGTCTGTAAGAGGGATTGATTTCGGGAATTGTGGTTTCGTAGGTCTCACTCTTCCCCATTACCAGTTGTGTCATGAGATTCCCCTTCCTTAGTTGGCTTAGCGAGAGACGCGCCTGTGCGTCTCCAGACAATAAAGACCCTGGTCACAGTTCGTTCCTTGCAGCCTGCCTATCAAAAGGTTCGCAGTCGGACTTATTTTGCGGCTGCGTCTGTTTCAAACAGGTGCTGCAACTTGTCTGCCTGATCGACTGTGATCAGGTTGTCGATAAATTCGTCTAACTCACCATTGAGTACGCCGGGTAGGTTGTGGCGCGTGTAGCCGATACGGTGGTCGGTCACGCGATCCTGTGGGAAGTTATAGGTACGAATCTTTTCGCTGCGATCACCGGTCTGCACCTGCGACCGTCGCGACTTGCTCAGCTCTTCCTGCCTGCGCGCCTCTTCTAGATCCCACAGGCGGGCCTTAAGCACAGAAAGTGCCTTGGTTTTATTTTTAAGCTGCGATTTCTCATCCTGGATGGTAACGACCAGCTCGGTAGGCAGGTGGGTGATGCGTACGGCTGAGTCGGTGGTGTTCACGCTCTGGCCGCCATGATATCGGTATCTTTGATCTCGATATGGATATCGTCGTCGGCTTCTGGCAGCACAATGACCTTGGCGGTCGAGGTATGAATACGTCCATTGGCCTCGGTGACCGGGACGCGCTGGACACGGTGGGTGCCGCCCTCGTATTTCATGCGGCTGTACGCGCCTTTGCCTTTGACAATAAAAGTGATATCTTTGATGCCGCCCTGCCCCGTTTCGTTACTATCCAGGATTTCGATCTTCCAGCGTTTACTATCCGCGTAGCGGCTATACATACGAAAGAGTTCGCCCGCGAAGAGCGCGGCTTCGTCACCACCTGCGCCGCCCTGGATGGTCACGATGGCGTTTTTCTCGTCCATGATGTCTTTGGGCAGCAGAGCAATCCTGACTTCTTCCAGCAGGTGTTCCTTTTGTTCTTTGAGGTGTTCCAGTTCTTCGTAGGCGAGGTCGCGCATCTCTGGCTCGTCGCTGGTCTGGTACATCTCCTGCGCTTCGGCGATTTGTTGCTCATTCGCGGTCAGTTCATGGTACTTCTGCACCACCTCTTCGAGTTCGGCATGTTCGCGGCCATAGCGCTGCAAGAGCGAAATGTCGTCGAGGACTTCCGGTTGGGACATAAGTGTATTCAGTTCTTCGTAGCGTTGTGCCAGGCTTGCGAGTTTCTCCATCAAATCCATGAGTGTGGGTTCTCCCTTCGTCTCTTCATCTCTCCACCCGCCGACAAAGCCGTTGCGTGAATGATAGGGTATTGGCTTTTGTCTATCATCGTACCATATTTTATGACACGTCGGGGCGGATAAAATCGTTGAAATGTTTGGTGCGTCTATAGGTTATTGCTCTATGTGTTTGGGGTAGTAAAGCATGAAGACGTAGCTACCCGGCGGCAAGCAAGTAGCGTTCGGTGGTGATGCGGCGGTGTATATAAATATGCTGTATGAGCGATTTCATAAGTTCATTATACCACGATGTGATGTAGAGGCGCAATTTACAGATTCTGCCCTCGGGACAAGGAAAAATAGGAAACGAGTAGCAAATTTCAGCAGAAATTTGTGAAACACCTCCTATTCTGGAACAATAATTAGGAGTATACTAGTGTTCACAGAACGATTTGAGTACATTCCTTGCGGCCTGCCTGACCGCAGGTAGGACGCAGTCCGTTGGCAGGCTGCATAAGAACATTTAGGAGAAAGGTGGCCATCTCCTGAAAGAACTTGATTTGGAGGAGGAATAATCCATGCGCTTCTGCTTTATCCTGGAAGAGAAATATGCAACGAAACCCATGCCGATGGTTGTAGCCGACCAGTTACAACAGTGGGGGCATGAAATTGATGTGCTGCAGCCGTATGCAGCCGTGACCAGCCTGACCGATCTCTCGCTGACCAACTACGACGCCTACGTCCTCAAAACCGTTACTGATGGACCTGGATTAACGATCCTGGAGGCTGCTGAGGCTGTTGGTATCCCTACGATCAATAATTCGCGCGCTATCCGCTTGATACGAGACAAGGCGGTGGCGGTGGCTTTCGCCCAGTCTTGTGGCCTTCCCGTGCCAACGACCTATTTTGTGGGACATTATCGCGCCTTAGTAAAGGTACCGCATGAACTGTATCCGGTGGTGGTCAAACCTAGCGATGGCACCTCCTTACAAGATATTCACCTGGTGCGCACACCTGAAGAGATGGCGCAATTGAAGCTTGACGAAACCAGCCACTACCTGGCGCAGCACTGCGTCGAGAACACAGGATACGATATCAAGCTCTATGTCACAGGCCAGGAGGTGCATGCGATTGTCAAAAGTTCTCCATTGCATAGCGGGGTGCAGGAGAAGGAGGTGCCGGTGAATCGCGAGATGCTCAAGCTGGCGCGCTGTGTGCGGCAGATGTTCGGTCTTGATCTCTACGGCGTAGATGTACTGGAAACGCCGCAGGGGCTGATGCTGGTGGACATCAACGATTTCCCCAGCTTTTATGGGGTGCCGCGCAAGGTAGCAAGTGTCGCTGAATATATCTTGCATGCCGCGTATCGCGCGCGTCTGACGGGTAAAAGGCGTCCGCTCCGTCCGACGGTCTCAACTCGTAAGGCGCTGGGGCGACAGGATACCAGAATTGTCCCGGCTGAACTCCTCAGCCATAACGTGAATGCCAAGCGTGCGCATATGAATTAGTAGGGACAAGCTCAACAATTGCTCTTGTGAAACCTCATGAACGTGTGTAACGTGCCTGTTAGTGGGATAGTATTCCATTGAAAGGAAGCGAGGTTTACCGTGAAGAAAACGTCCGATACGTACCAGTTGAACGGTACGAATGTAAAAGAGAACTCGAAAAAAGTAGTCAAGTCTACGGCAGCTACGGTGCAGGATAGTGTGCAGTCGAACGTAGCAAAGGCGCAGGACTTGTTGCTTTCAGGACTGGGTACGACTCAGGAGATGGTGAAGAGTGCGCAGAAAGCCACTGCCAAAAACCTGAAGCGCGCGCAGAAGCAGGCAAATAAAGGCCTGGGGCAGGTTCAGGACAATGTGCAGCCAACGCTGGCGAAGACGCAGGACGCGCTTCAAGTAGGCATGGCAGTAGCGCAGGCTATTCTGGCAAGGAACTCGAAACGCGCGAACAAGAACCTGAAAAAGGCGAGCAAGAATGCGAAGCGCTGGCAGAATACTGCACAAGATACCTTGCAGTCTGGCCTGGGTGCTACGCAGGAGACCTTGCAGTCTGGCCTGGCTACTGCCCAGGAGATGCTTGAAAAAAGCACAAAAAGCGCTACTAAAAGTTTGCAGAAGGCACAGAAAAACATCCAGAGTGTGGGTGATTCGCTGCAATCTCGTCGTAATCGCGCTGCACGCAAGCGTATGCAGAGGAAATTCTTGTTCCGCATGGGACTGCTGACAGGATTAGTGCTGGTTTTGCTCTATACCCCCTGGCCGGGTTCAGAGATACGCAGCCAACTCGCTGCTTTCTGGCAAGGATTCTTCCAAAACCGCAATAGCTGATGAATGCAGCGGGATAAGACCAGGCGGGAGAGGCGGGAACGGTGCCCAAAAAACGCAAATCCAATGATAGAAGTGTCCAACCCGGTATGGAAGTGGAAGCGACCAGGGGTGATCTTGGCGAGGCGGATGTCAGTAAACCGAAAGTATCCGACGTTGCCCGCGACGTGCAGGGCAACGTCGAGAAACTTACTGTCGAAAAGGGTGTCGTCTTCAAGAAGAAACTGGAAGTTCCCGCCGACCGCATTCAATCTGTAGATCGTCCTGCTGAAGGAGATAAGCGCCAGGGGAAGGTGCTGATTGAAGTCAGTAAACAGGAAGCGGATGCACTTACCGCAGTAGGCGATGAAGAGTTAACCTCTGAAAAATCGGGAGATTTGCTCGAAGAGGTAGGGAAAGAAATACCGACCGCGGAAGCTTTGCGAGAGTTAGAAGCTGCTGCTAATGCCAGAAGTAAAAAAGGGCGAGAGCTTCCTTTCCAGGTGGAAGAAAAAGTACTACAGACGACGGGAGTTGAGCGGAAAACTCCTGCTAAAAGCCGGAGCCATAATTTTCTGCTGAGTATCCTGGGCCCGGGATTTCTGGCAGGTATGGCGGGCAATGATGCATCTGCGGTGGCGACGTATTCTGTCGATGGAGCCGCGAACGGCTTTGGGCACCTCTGGTTGTTGCTACTCTCGACACCGTTGTATCAGGCTGTCCAGTTTGCCTGCGCCCGGTTAGGGCAAACGACCCAGATGGGTTTTGCCGAAGTCCTGCGCACACACTATAGCCGGTGGATAGGTATCCCGGCTACGCTGGTGCTGCTCATTGCGAACGTGGCGCTGATTGCTGCCGACCTTGTTGCTATTGGCAGTGGCCTCGAGTTGATTACCGGTGTGCCGTGGGCCTGGTTCGTAGTTCCGGTAGGGGGCATTCTCTGGTATATCACCGTTTATCGCAATTTTGACTCCATCAAAAAGATCTTCATTGCAATGAGCCTGGGCTTTGTCACCTACCTGATTACTGCTGTGTTTTCCAGGGCAAATGTGGGTGCGGTGCTGTTCAATACCTTTGTGCCTCACCTGGATTTCAGTTTCGCCAGCGTCAGCAGCGCCGTCGCGTTACTTGGCGCAACTGTCTCTCCATACAACATGTACTGGCAGGTGCAGGGCGAGAAAGAGGAGAAACGCGCCGGAACGAAAAGGCAGAAAGAGCGCCGAGCAGCGCTAGATATTGCGATAGGCGTGATCAGCGGCAACTTAGTGGCGTACTTTATTATTATCTGTACCGCAGCCACGCTTTTTGCACATCACCAGATCGTAACGACGGCGGCAGATGCAGCGCGCTCATTAGAGCCATTACTTGGCCCATTCGCTAAATACCTGTTTGCTATCGGGTTTATCGGAGCAGGGCTTGTAGCTATTCCGGTGCTGCTTGCCAGTACCTCTTATGCAGTAGCGGGAACCTTTGGCTGGCCTGCGGGACTTTCCAAGAAACCCTGGCAGAATGAAGGCTTTTATCTTATCCTGACCGTGTCATTAGCTGTAAGTCTCATCATTGCATTGCTACGGTTCAGTCCCATTCAACTTATTTTCTGGGCGAATGTGCTATCGGGTGTGCTGGCTCCGCTTCTCGTGGTATACCTCATCATTATGGGCAATAACCGCAGAATCATGCGTGGGCAACGCATCGGTATCATGACGAATATCGGGTTAATAGTGACAGCCCTGGTGATGTTTGCCGCTGCCTTCCTGCTGTTCTACGGCCTGGCAACGGGACAGAGTTCGTAGGGACACCGTGTCAGGGTGCCTTACGCATGCCTGCGCACATGCCCGAAGTCGTTTAATATATAAAGAACGCGATGTTTCCCTGCTGCGCGCACTACGGTGATGGAGGTATTAGCGGCAGGGAAAAAGAAATCACGAGCCAGTCCCAGGGTTTCTGCGGCGTAGGCATTAACGACACCCCCATGCGCGAATACAACGATGCGCTGGCCGATGTGCCTACTCACGATGTCATCAAACGCCTCGACGACGCGCTGGCGGAAGGCTTGTGAGGGTTCGCTATCGGGTATGACATCCCAATGTCCGGCCTCTCCTGCCAGGCGCACAATATCCCGCTGGCGTTCTTGCAATGCCCGCGTGAGGGCTGCCAGGTCTTGAGTATCATCGGGCAAGGGACGGATATTGCCCAGCCGGATTTCCTTCAATCCTTCGACAATCGTAGGGGTCATACTCAGGCGTTCAGCTAGCGGCACGGCGGTTTGCAGGCAGCGCTTCAAGGGACTGCTGTACATAGCATCGAATTGGAGCTTGCTGAGCCGCTCAGCTAAGGCCTGGGCCTGTTCGCGCCCGATACGGCTGAGCGGCAGGTCATCATAGATGCCGCCAGGAATAATTTCATCTGCTCCAGGGATTGCGTCGGCGTGACGCACGATGAAAAGTTCAGCTGCGCTGTCGCGCTGGATCAAAAAAGGGTCTTGCATGTATTTGATTGGTTCCTAATCTATGATGGCGCATTGTTACATACATCGAGCGCCTGGCGCGCAAGCGCAGGCACCCCATATTCTAATTGCTCGAAGAATGGATCATCGGTTGTGCCGGAGCGGTGACGCTGATAGCTGCCTTCCAGCAGGATCGCCAGTTTCCAGATGGCCAGGGCCACGTAAAAGGCCATATCTCCTATCGAACGGCCGGTGCGTTCAGCGTAATACGCTGCTATCTCTTTGCGCGACGGGAAGCCTGGCTGTTCCATCACTCGCCACGAATCGGAGGTGAACCCGGGTTCCGGGTCACCCTGTTCGCGCCAGAATGAAAGCAAATAGCCGACGTCCGCCAGGGGATCACCGATGGTAGCCATTTCCCAGTCGAGTATAGCAATGACCTCCGGCCTGTCGCTGGCGTACATGGCGTTGTCGATGCGAAAATCGCCATGTACGATGGTGGCTGGTCCTGAAACGGGCATATGGGCCGTTAACCACGCGGTGACAGCATCCAGGTCAGGTAATGGGCGCTGACGCGATTTCTCCAACTGGCCGGTCCAGCGCCGCACCTGGCGTTCCAGGTAGCCCTCTGGCTTGCCAAAATCTCCCAGACCGACGGCCTGCCAATCAACGGTATGTAGCGCGGCCAGCGCATCGACCAACGATCTGCTGAGGGCTACACGTCCGGCGGCATCATCGGCAAAGGAGGGTAATTCAGTGTGTATGACCAGACCATGCAGGCGTTCCATGAGGTAGAAAGGTGCGTCGATGATACTCACATCATCACAGGCCAGGATGACGCGCGGCACCGGAACATTGGTATTGTTCAAGGCTTTGAGTACGCGGTATTCGCGCAGCACATCGTGCGCAGTTGGCAACAACGGCCCGCGCGGTGGACGGCGCAGTACCCATTCCTGGCCACCGCGCCCAATGAAAAACGTCTCATTGGAGTGCCCGCCACGCACGCGCTCGACGCGCAGGGGCATATCGTTTGTATGCTCGGCCGGAATGCGCCTGGCGAGATACTCACGTAATCGTTCCTGGTCAACCAGAGGAGGAAGGGATGTCATATGATCATGTTCCTTTCATGTAAGGGTTGGGTATATGACAGCGTAGCATAACCCCAGAGGGCGACCGCAAGGGTCCCCACGTCGCCCCACACCTCTCCCGCCCTTACAATGGCTACGAATGGGTTAACTTAGTTGTACCTCCCAGGGCGACCGCAAGGGTCCCTACCCCACCCCACGCCGCCCCCGCCCTTACAATGGTCACGAATGGGTTAATTGGCGAATGACGGTTTTGGCTACTGCGCGTTTGTGCACTTCGTCGGGGCCGTCGGCGATGTGAAGCGTTCGGGCGTGCGCCCACATCGAGGCAAGTGGAAAGTCATCGCTCAGACCGGCGCCTCCGAAGACCTGCATGGCGCGACTCACCACGTTGGAGAATACTTCGGGGGCGGCGATTTTAATCATGGCGATCTCCTTCTGCGCGGCCTTTTTCCTCAGCGTATCGATCATCCAGGCGGCTTTGAGGGTCAGCAGTCGGGCTTGCTCGATCTCCAGTTCGGATTCGGCGATCCATTCTTGAATGACGCCCTGCTCAGTCAAGGGTTTGCCGAAGGCGATGCGCGAGGCGGCGCGCTGGCACATCAGCTCAAGGGCGTACTGCGCGCCTCCGATGGCACGCATGCAGTGATGAATGCGTCCCGGACCCAGGCGCGCCTGGGCAATGGCAAAGCCGCCGCCTTCTTCGCCTAGCAGGTTGCTCACCGGTACGCGCACGTTCTCGTTATCGATATAGCCCATCACCGGAAGATTGCGCAAAATCGTGACGCCCGGCGTGTTTTTTGGCACAAGCACCATGCTCTGCTGCCGGTATCTATCGGGAGAATCGGGCGCGGTCTTGCCCATCACGATGAGAATCTTGCAGCGTTCGCGTGCCGCTCCCGATATCCACCACTTGCGTCCATTGAGGACATAGTCACCGGCTTCACGCCGGATGGTGAGCTGGATGTTGGTCGCGTCGGAACTGGCGACATCTGGCTCGGTCATGGCGAAGGCCGAACGAATCTCGCCGTCCAGCAGAGGCTGCAGCCACTGGCGTTTCTGTTCGGGTGTGCCGAACTGGGCCAGTATCTCCATATTGCCTGTGTCGGGCGCGGCGCAGTTAAATACTTCTGAGGCCCAGCTGACGCGCCCCATGATTTCGGCTAAGGGGGCGTATTCCAGGTTGGTGAGGCCCGCGCCGTACTCCTCATCGGGCAGGAAGAGGTTCCACAACCCCTCAGCCCTGGCTTTTACTTTCAACTCATCAATAATTTCGGCGTGGTGATGCGGGTTGCCCGAAGCGGTGATCTGCTCGTAATAGAGCTGCTGGTTG
>VBFM01000471.1:3264-4580 GCA_005882595.1 Chloroflexota bacterium | reverse complement strand
AATGGTGACGAGCGAAAAGAGTCCCAACAGGGCAGGCGTGGTACGCACAATAGCCAGGTCCGACCATTGGCGCTGTGTCTCGACGCCCAGATGGGTTCGCACCTCATGAAAGGTCACTTCGACCGGCCAACGCATGACAAACCACTCCAGGATCTGAACCGGGTCAGCGCTTTGATCGGTACACAGCACGGCCTGCGAGGCGAATTTGCCTTGTGGATCACGAACGAGCACCCAGCGGATGGGCACGGGGGGAACCCCAGCATGATACCACAGGGCCACTCCGGTGGCCAGTTCGACAGATCGGGTGATGCCACCATACCAGCAAACACTCGCTGTCTGCCAGACCGTTTCGGGATCAGCCAGTCGTTTGGTGAGAGTGGGCTGACGCTTGCCTTTGACCGCAGGTCGCCCTTTCTTGCCCGCTTGCCGTGCTGGGGCAGGATCATAGAGCGCTGCATCCAAACGCATGCGCGTGACGATGGTGACCAGAGGCAAGCGAAGCACGTTCGCCAGAAACTCCAGCACCGCGTAGCTTCCATCGGCGACAATCACCAGGGCCCGATCCGGCAACCAACGATGCACTTGCCCGATCATCTGCCGGGCCCAGTCCGTGATGGTTTTATGCTTCTTGCCGCGCTGCTCGTGATACCGCTGAGAGGGGGCAAGCACGGTCAAAAAGGGCAAAGCCCACACACGTCTGGCCCAGGGAATGGGCGTGAGCAACATCATCGAGATCCAACGCAGCCCGCTCGTTTTGACAAAGAACTCTTTGCTCGAACGCACCGGATCACGATAGATCCCTCGTGCGGCGATTTTGCTTCCGCGACGACGTTCAATGGTTTCGTCAATCCCAACGACCACAGGAGCCGTGGCTGGAACAAACAACTGGATGAGCAGCAACAGCAAGATCCGACTCACGGCTCGACTGGACCATTTGGCCCGATTGAGCACTCGATGATACTTCTGAAACTGCTGCTCGTCCCAGAGCCCCATGACGCGCAAGATGGCTGTCACTGTTCGTTCTCCTGGGGCCAGGATGGCTCCGATCAGCAGCACTTTGGCCCATTGCCACACTCGTTGGCTGAACACTCCTTCAAAGGAGCGCAGCACGTGTATAATCTTTTTAGGCAGATCCATCTTTTCTCCTCCTTGTTTTCATTCAGTTTGAGAGAAGATTACTCTGCCTTCTTTGTTTTGTCCAGCCTTTAATGGATAAAGTCTAGCTGAGTACGTGGCTGAAAAAATCGTGGAGGCGGCCCCGAATGAACCCGAGGACCTTTTCCTGGATGAGGGGCTACTCAAAGAACTGGTCTCTT
>VBFM01000471.1:0-3014 GCA_005882595.1 Chloroflexota bacterium | reverse complement strand
GGCCAGATGCATTTGGAATAAGGATGAGTGTTAAGCTCATTTGTACTTGAGCTAATGCCAGATGTTTGCGGAAAATGACAAAATTGTAGGTTTTCATAAATAATTAGCCTTTTACCAATAAAATTTGGCAAGAATTATCACAAATTTCTGGCTGTCATATGGACTAGCGGTGCTATGTGCTGTATTCGCTGCTATTCCCGCGACTCGGTATAGACACCGCGCTTGCTGAGGTGCGCTTTGATTTCTGCATGGTAGGCGAAGAGAGCAGGAGTACCACCCGAATGGAGGAGGAGAACCTGGCTGTTTGATGGCCAGCGCCCGGCTGCATGGTGGGCCAGAAATCCTGAAGCCACCTTCCCTGAGTAGACAGGGTCCAGGAGAATACCTTCGGTCTGAGCCATGAGAATGATTGCGTCGAGGCATGCCTCGGTGGGGTCGCCGTACTCGCGACCAATGAATTCGTCGTAGATCTCGAAAGGCATGCGAGGAAGGCGCGGATCACACTCCAGTAAACGGCAGAGTTCAGCCCACCATTTATCCTGACTTTCGTAACACTGCTCGCGCTTTCGATTCACGCTGATACCGATGAGGGGACAGGTGATGCCTTTCGCACGGAGCGCCAGCAGAATGCCGGTGAAAATACCGCCTGTCCCAAACGGAACGTAGATAGCATCGAGGTGCAGCCCTTGATCCGCAATCTGGCTGGCAATCTCCAGGCCACAGCCAACGTAGCCAAGACAGCTATGAGGCGTCGTTCCGCTGACCGGGATATAGTGTGGCGTGCGCCCCTGGGAACGCAAGGTTTCGCAGAGGTCGAGCGTTTGCTGTTCCAGCTCCCAATGGCCGTTGCTCTCGACCAGGTGCACCTGAGCACCCATGAGATAGACTGTCAGCAGATTGCCCTGGAACTCCTGGTAGCGATCGCGACTGAGTACCACTGCACACTGCATTCCTGCCTTGCGGGCTGCAGCGGTCGTCAGGCGCGCGTGATTGCTCTGGCTACTTCCACACGTGACCAGGGTATCACCGCCGTGTGCCAGTGCTTGCGCTATTTCGTATTCCAACTTACGCGGTTTGTCTCCACCAAAGGTCAGATCAGTCAGGTCATCCCGCTTGATCGATACGTTCAGTCCGAGCCGGTCGCTCAAATGCTGCAACGGGTGTAAAGGAGTGGGCAGCCGTGTCAAAGAGACGCGAGGGTAGCTATTCAGAGTCTCTTCAATGGATATCATCGCTTGTTTCTTCTCCTGGTCGCATCTAGGGTCGCGGCACCCCTATAGCATTCGGCATCGGAACACCGCCCTGGTCCACGATGCTGATGCTGAGCGGCCGCATCATGGACATTGAATCTGTTCGTTGGGATCATTGGCCGCTGCCTGTAAAGCGATACGGAATGGAAAGAGCTTCGCGCGCATCACGCCTTTGCTCACGGCCGGGTCCGCGTTCATCAACGCACGCGCCTCTTCATCTGAGCGTGCCGTGAAGATGACGATCCCCATGCTGTCTTGATCGGTGGTCAGCGTGCGCCCGACCAGGATCGCGACTCCCTCCATCGTGAGGCGCTGGAGGTAGGTAAAATGCTCCCCGATGATCTCCTCTTCCTCGGGCGGTGCTCCCGCGGTCAGCATCTCATGGCGCGTGGGTTGAATCCTGTAGAGATAGTGATTGGTCTCGTCCACGGTGTGTTCTCTTTCCCTAGACCTGGCGGGTCAGGAACGCTTCCAGTTGGGGGACATGGAAGTTGCCAATGTGGGACTGGTAGCTCGTCAGGAGAAACTGACCGAGGGTCATGACTCCAAAGCGTGTCCCAGCCGTTCTGGTGCTCCATAGCTGCCAGGATGTCCTCTCTCGTTCTTGCAACTTCCATCTGTTCCATTGAGTAAGCCTCCGGCTTCTGCACTCTGCTGTTCGCTGTCATCCGTTCAAGAGTACGCCTGGTGACGGGCAAATCTCACACCTGTAGCATACTTCTCACTATACCATGTTTCTTTCATTGTTCACCCCCATGAAGTTTTGCCTTAGGGCACCAGGAGCACCTTGCCCACGTTCTGGCGGTCATGGAGATAGTGATGGGCCTGGACAGCTTCAGCGAACGGGAAGACTCGACTTGTAGCTTTACCAGTCCTGCATAGCAGGGCCGGAATGTTACGCGCTCCCGCAATAGATACTGCTCTTGCCAGCGATATTCCATGTAGTGGGCGACCTCCTCGGCTAACTCACGCCCAGCCAGGCGCTCGACCAGGTGCAGGCTCATATCCATGCCAGCAGAGATTCCCGCGGCTGTGACCAGCCGTCCTTCATCCACCCAGCGCACCTCCCGCTCCACTCGCGCTCCGGGGTATTGCCTGGCCAGTTCATCCAGCGCGCTCCAATGGGTCGTCACAGTATGTCCATCCAGCAGCCCGACAGCGCCAAGCAAGAAGGCTCCGGTACATACCGAAGTATTCAACTGTGCCTGTGAAGTAACTTTCCTGAGCCATTCGAGCACTGCTGGCTTCTTCACCTGGGAACTGGCGAGCCCTCCCGGAACGACCAGCAGGTCAATATGCAGGTGATTGTGAAACGTGAAGTGTGGTTGGATGAGCATTTCCCCGCTGGTCTTCAACAGGCCAGGCTCTTCAGCCACCGTGAAGACCTGCCACACGGGGTTCTGCCCCTTCTCACTTCTTGTGTAGGAAGCGGCTTTCAAGACCTCAAAGGGACCGCAGAAGTCGAGCTCCTCGACGCCTTGATACAAGAAAATACCTATGTTGAATGTCTCATCGGTGTGAGAGGAAGTGGTCATAGCAATGTTCTTTCCTTCCTATTTTGTTCATCTGGCAACGCAACCTGCCCATCTCGTTCCTTTCCAGGTCTCCGGTAGGCGAAGCTTCACCAACCTGTATCTCCGCTTGTATCGCTGGATGGAAGACGCAGCTATTACTGACAAGTCCTGTGCTAAGGATAGCTCAAGAAAGAGACATTTAGGAAGCCTATCTGGAAACTATCTCATTGCTTTCACCTGCGATAAGAAA
>VBFM01000061.1:0-11271 GCA_005882595.1 Chloroflexota bacterium | reverse complement strand
TGGCAAGCTTTCTCTCACCGCTCACCAACCAGTGCTGCGATGCGTACGGAGGAGACTTGCAAAGCCGTCTGCGTTTTCCCCTGGAAGTATTCGACGCCGTGCGCGCAGCCTGGCCCGAGAACAAACCGCTCTCCGTAGCGCTCAACACTGCCGATTGCGTGAATGGTGGTTTTACCATCGATGACGCTGTAATAGTTGCCAGGACATTGAGGGCGCATGGGTGTGATATAATTGCGGTGCAGATAATTGCGGTGCAGGTCGGCCAGACGACTATCGAGAGCGAGCCAGCCTATGGACGTGGTTTCCTGACTCCATTCAGCGAACGTATTCGCAATGAAGCAGGCATCCCTACCATCGTTGGCGGCTATCTGACAACCAGCAACGAGATCAATACCATTCTCGCCGCTGGCCGCGCAGATTTGTGCATTGTAGACTCCCCAGATATTTAACCTTACAACCCTTTTATGGAGGTCGATGATTATGCCAGGTGAAGCAATCCTCGCGGGAAAGCGCGCAGTAGTCACCGGCGCCGGGCGCGGTATAGGGCGCGGTATTGCCCTGGCGTTTGCCAATGCCGGGGCAGATGTAGCAGTCACAGCACGCACTAGCGCCGAACTCGACCAGCTTGTAAGAGAGATTCAAGCTATGGGACGCCACAGCCTGGCGGTTTCTTGTGATGTTACCGACCCAGAACAGGTACAATACATGGCGGCCACGGTGCTTGAAGGCCTAGGTGGCATCGATATCCTGGTCAACAATGCTGGGAACGCTGGCAGTCATAAATTCCTGAACCACTCCGACGAGCTCTGGCATCGCATGTTAGCGGTCAACCTGACCAGCGTCTACTATGTGACCAAAGCATTTGCGCCCAAGCTCGTCGAACAGCGTTATGGCCGCATCATCAATATCGCATCCATCGCATCGAGGGTCGGTGGCAGCTACATCGCGGCCTATACCGCCGCCAAGCATGGTGTACTCGGCCTGACCCGTGCCCTGGCCGTCGAGTTGCTGCCCTACAATATCACCGTCAATGCCATCTGCCCCGGCTACGTAGATACACCTATGACCGACGGGAGCGTCAGCAACATCGCCTCGCGTACAGGCATGAGTGAGGCACAGGCGCGCGAGACATTGGAAAAGACCAGCCCACAACGGCGGCTAATCGAGCCTGAAGAGGTTGCGTCGATAGCCCTTTTCCTGACGCAGGATATCAGCAAGGGCATCACCGGGCAGGCCATCAACATTGACGGCGGTGGCGTGATGTCATAGGGCATCGAAATGAGGTCAAGCATGGACTATGATTTTCTCTACGAAGTAAGCGACGGCATCGCCACTATTACCTTAAACCGCCCCGAGGTGATGAACGCCCTCACCTTTGAGGTCTATGCCCAGCTTCGCGATTTATTTGAGTTGCTGCGCTATGATGATGCGGTGCGTGTCGTCATTATCACCGGAGCAGGCGATAGCTTCTGTTCCGGCGGTGATGTGCATAAGATCATCGGCGAGCTGCTCAAACGCGATATGCAGGGACACCTCGAATTTACGCGTATGACCGGGGCAGTCGTGCAACATATGCGCCTGCTTGATAAACCAATCATTGCGGCTCTCAATGGCATAACGGCGGGCGCCGGGGCTGTGCTTGCGCTGGCCTCAGACTTGCGTATCGCCTCTGAAAAGGCGCGCTTTGCTTTCCTCTTCACAAAGGTAGGCCTGACAGGCGCGGATATGGGGGCCGGTTATCTCTTGCCGCGCGTAGTAGGCATGGGCCGCGCCTTCGAGCTCCTGCTCCTGGGCGATACCATCGATGTCGTTGCTGCCGAACGCTATGGGCTGGTCAATCGTGTCGTACCCCATGATGAACTGCTGCCAGCCGCTCGCCAGTGGGCCAGGCGTTTAGCTGATGGCCCAACGTTCGCTATCTCAATGACCAAGCGCATGCTCAATCATGAACCCAATATGGATCTGGTCTCCGCCATTGAAGCCGAGGCCCAGGCCCAGGCTTTGCTGCTTATGGGAGACGATCACCGCAGGTTCTACGAAGCATTCAAAGCAAGACAACAGAGAACTTCGTGAGGAGGATGGTATCTCTATGGATAAGAACATTTCGCAAAGAAGAGAAGGCTCGCCAGTCACGAGGGCAGAGGTAGATCAGCTCATTCATCAGATGGGACAGAATGAGAAACTAGATTTACGGGGGTGGAATCTCAAAGGCATTGACCTTGCATATCTGGACCTGACCGGGGTTCTACTCGCCCAGGCAAACCTCTGCGGAGCTGATTTGAGTGAGACCGATTTAACGAGTGCGGACCTTTCAGGAGCGAATCTGAGCGGTGCAACACTGCCTGGAGCCAATTTGGAGCAAGCGAACCTCAGTCGAGCCACTATGAGTGGAGCTAATTTGAGCCAGGCCAATTTGGACGAAGCGAATCTGAGTGAAGCCAACCTCTCCGGGGCGAACCTCAATCAGGCATCCTTGAGCGAGGCGAATCTGAGCCGGGCTGATTTGCGAGGGGCTGATCTCACCGGAGCTGATTTAGGAGTTGTTAGCCTTTTCGGGGCTGCCCTCAACGGAGCGGACCTTAGCCAGGCCAATCTCAGTCAGGCCAGGTTGAGCCGGTCAAATTTCTTTGGTGCTGTCCTCAACGGTGCAAACCTGACGGGGGTGGATCTGAGTGAAGTCGACCTCAGCGGGGCTGTTATCAGTGAGGTGACTACCTCCGATCAGGTGAAGGATTAAGGAAGGGCTATGCAAAAAGAGATCGTCAATCCGCCATCGCTGGCACGCCCCGTCGGTTTCAACCACGGCATCCTGACTACCGGTGGTCGCCTGCTCTTTCTGGCCGGGCAGACCGGAAGCAATGCTGAAGGCCACATCGTCGCTCCTGGGGATATTGTTGCTCAATACGAACAGATCATGCGCAATTTCCAGGCAGTGGTCGAGTCGGCGGGCGGCAAGATGCAGGACATCACCAAGCTCAATGTTTTCGTGCGCGATCGCGACGCTTATCTTGCGAATCTCAAGCCGTTAGGCCAGGCGCATCGCTCCTTCTTCGGCGCGTATTACCCGGCAATGGCCCTCTTCGAGATTTCCCGCTTTTTCCAGGACGAGGCCTTGATCGAAATCGAAGGCCTGGCAGTCATCGAGTAGTGAAAGGAAGCCAATGGACTTCGATCTGACTCCGGCTCAACAACGCATTCAGGCCCAGGCTCGCGCATTTGCCGAGCAAGAGGTCGCTCCTGTCGCGCGCGAAGCCGACGAGAAAGGCGAATTTCCCCTGCATCTTGTGGAACGCATGGGAGAGCTCGGCTTCCTTGCGGGGCCAATCGATCCGGTGTATGGCGGTTCGGGCATGGACTACGTAAGCTACGCGCTGCTGTGCGAGGAACTTGGACGCGCTGACTCCTCGGTGCGTGGATTTCTCACCGTCCATGCCAGCCTGGTTTCCCTCTGTATTCAGGACTGGGGGAGCGAGGAGCAGAAACGCCGCTATCTACCTCGCCTTGCCAGAGGTGAATGGATCGGCTGCTACGCACTCACCGAACCTGATGCCGGTTCCGACGCCGCCAGCATGGAGACGACTGCGAGGGAAGAAGGTGACTTCTATATCCTGAATGGCGAGAAAATCTGGATAACCAATGGCATGAGCGCGAAGGTCGCTATCGTGTTTGCCACTATGGACAGGGCACTCAAACATAAGGGTATCTGCGCGTTCATCGTTGAGACCGATACACCCGGCTTCGAGCGCGAACCGATGCCCGGAAAAGAATTAGGACACCGCGCATCCGAGCACGTCCATATCACCCTCCGCGATTGCCGCGCCCCCAAAGGCGCATTGCTGGGTAAGCCAGGGGAAGGATTCAAGATTGCCATGTCCGCGCTTGATAGGGGGCGGCTGGGGGTCGCGGCAGGAGCGCTCGGCGTCGCGCAGGCTTGTCTCGATGCCTGTATCGCTTACACTACGCAGCGCCGACAGTTCGGTCAGCGCGTAGCGGATTTCCAGATGATCCAGGCCACCTTGGCCGATATGGCAGCCGATGTAGAAGCTGCACGCCTGCTGGTCTATCGCGCAGCCTGGGTCAAAGACCGGGGTTTACCAGCAACAAAGGCGACCTCCATCGCCAAACTTTTCGCAACCGAGGCCGCGATGAAGGCTGCGTCCCAGGCCGTACTCTTGCACGGTAACCGCGGCTACTCCAACGAGTACCCGGTTGAACGCTATTATCGCGATATCAAGGGATTGCAGATTTATGAGGGAACCAGCCATATCCAGCGCCTCATTATTGCTCGCGAGCTTGTGGGGCGCGAAAGAAAATAGTGATTAGCCTGAAAGTACAATGAACGTACAAAAGGAGGGAACACGATGAGTGTGTATTCAGCCCATGTCGATACCTTTGCCCGCGACAATTTGCCCCCCCGCGACCAGTGGCCCGATCTGATCTTTACGCTCCCGGAATTGCAGTATCCTGAACGCCTGAATTGCATTGCCGAGTTGCTGGATATGCATGTACGCGAAGGATATGGCGACCGTCCGGCCATTTTCAGCGCTGACGGCGTTCTGACCTTCGCGCAGTTGCAGGCGCAGGTGGACAGGGTAGCTCATGTGTTAACACGTGACATGGGGCTGGTACCCGGCAACCGTGTGCTGCTGCGTAGCGCCAACAACGCCATGCTGGCCATCTGCTGGTGCGCTGTTGCTAAAGCCGGGCTGATCGTGGTGGCAACCATGCCTCTGCTGCGCGAAAAAGAACTGGTGGACATTATTGAGAAAGCGCAGATCAGCGCCGCCATCTGCGACCGGCGACTGGACGCCGAGTTGCAGGCAGCACAGCAGCGTTGTCCAGTGCTACAACAGATCGTGTACTTCAACGATCCCTCCACCGAGGGGCTTGAGGCGCGCATGACAGCCTGGAATGAACCTTTCGGTGCGGTGGACACGGCCGCCGATGATACGGTGCTGATCGCTTTCACCTCCGGTTCGACGGGCCAGCCGAAAGCAACCATGCACTTTCATCGCGATATTCTCGCAGCATGCGATTGTTTCCCGAAATCAATTCTCCATATGACATCGGATGATATCTGCATTGGGACGCCCCCACTTGCCTTTACCTTTGGGCTTGGCGCGCTCCTTATCTTCTCGATGCGTGTGGGAGCCGCAACGGTCTTGCTTGAGAGGCTGACACCCGACAGCCTGCTCTCGGCCATCGGTGACTACCGGACGACTATAGCCTGGTCCAGCCCGGTTTTCTATCGTCAGATGGCGGCTATTGCCGGCAGGTTTGACATCTCAACGCGCCAACAGCGCGTTTCCGCTGGTGAGTGGCTGCCGGTTTCGACACGTACAATGTGGCGTGAAGCTACCGGTATCGAGATAGTCGATGGTATCGGCTCCACCGAGATGCTGCATATCTTCATCGCCTCCGCTGGTGCCGAAGTACGCCCTGGGGCGACAGGCAAAGTGGTACCTGGCTACGAGGCATGTATCCTTGACGAGCAAGGTCGGCAGTTGCCACCCGACACGGTTGGGCGGCTGGCCGTGAAAGGACCAACCGGGTGTCGCTACCTGGCCGACGAGCGCCAGCGCAGCTATGTCCAGCATGGTTGGAACCTCACCGGTGATGCGTATCTAATGGATAGGGATGGCTACTTCTGGTTCCAGGCGCGCACGGACGACATGATCATCACGGCGGGCTACAACGTCGCCGGGCCTGAGGTCGAAGGAGCCTTGCTCATGCACCCCGCTGTAGCGGAATGTGCCGTTGTTGGTGCGCCTGATGCTGAACGGGGTACGATCATCAAGGCGTTCGTGGTGCTCAAGCCTGGCTACGCTGGGGATGCTGCTCTGGTACAGGCATTGCAAGACTTCGTCAAGCGAAGCATCGCGCCGTATAAGTATCCACGTGCCGTTGAGTTCTGCGAGGCGTTGCCGCGTGCTGGCACTGGTAAGGTGCAGCGCTACAGGTTGCGTCAGTAGTTGTATCCGATGGCTATAAGAAGTTGATTGGAATCCAAAGGGGCCAATACTGTTCAAATAAGAAGCAGATCATTCGCCACACCTGCTGGGCTATCTGCTTTCAAGGCTACCGGTTGTGGACAATCATCCTGTTGTCAGCCTCTCTGGATGGCTTCCACTTCCACTGGTGGCACTCAACCCTCACTCTTCGCTGAGGAAACACTGGAGAACGAGGCGTTCGCCATGGCAAGAAACGCTCGCTGATTTTTTTCTTCCGCAACTCTTCGGCACTTATTCGACAGCATTTCCCCATTTACAGGCCTTTTTTCCGCACTACACTCGATCTAGCTCAGATAAAATCTTCCTGTGTCTCATTCTATCTCCTCCAGATAAATGAAGCAGGAGCATTCCATGATTCAATTTCTTATTAAGCGGTTCATCGGCCTTCTGTTTGTGATTACTGGTGTGACCTTTATCACCTTTATGCTGGGATACGTTGCTCCAGGGGATCCCATCCGCAACCTGTTAGGACAGCATTTCTCACCGACAACCTATGCCGTACTCAGACATGCCTATGGGCTGGACTTGCCCTGGTACCAGCAATACGGTAATTATGTCTTGAACCTTCTTCACGGCAATTTCGGAACCTCATTTGTCACAGCTAACCGGCCAGTCTGGGATATCCTCAAAGACGGGGTTCCAGTTTCAGCCGAGTTAGGTCTCGGTGCGCTTATTATCCAGATACTCGTCGGGGTGCCAATCGGCATTATCTCGGCCCTGCGCGCCAATACGTTGACCGATACCGCGAGCATGACCGGTATGTTGATCTTGTATTCACTTCCTCCATTTGTTCTGGCTACTTTTGCTCAAGTAATCATCGTCTGGTTGGACAGCCTGACGGGGGGCGCCTGGCCCGTCGCGAATTGGGGTACTCCCTGGCACTATTCCTGGGCTGATATTCAGTTCAAGCTCGCGCCTATTCTTGTAGTTGCCGCGCTCTTGATGGGCTATACAGCACGCCTGTCCCGAACTACCATGCTGGAGGTCTTACGCCAGGATTTTGTGCGTACAGCTCGGTCCAAGGGCTTGCATGAGCGAAGAGTTATTTACCTCCATACTTTTCGCAATGCGATGATCCCATTGATCACAGTTTTTGGCTATTCATTCGGCCTGATCATTACGGGTGCATTTTTTACTGAGCAAATCTTTAATATTCCCGGGATCGCGCAAGCCTCTATCGTCTCCATAGGCCAGCGAGATTACCCTGTTATCCAGGCAACCACCGTTTTATTGGCTGTCGCAGTGGTCTTCGGTAATGCACTATCCGATATTCTCTACTCCGTCGCCGACCCACGCATAAAAGTGCAGTAGGTAATGAATGGGGAGGCTGAGAAGCCGGGGGAAAGACAACAGTTGCCTTCCTCCGGCTTTTCCCTGTCATCAACACTGTTGGCATACACCTTTGCTCGCAGGTTATCTGCAAACAGGTGAGGTATCGAGTTTTCATATCGTACATTATACGAGTGCAGGGGCGAATATCTAATACTTTTTTAAGGGCTACTAGAGGGAACGCATGGATACAGTGCAATTTGGGCGATGGATGAGCGAGCGCCGCCGCAAATGTGGCTGGCGCAGCCAGCGGTCTCTCGCAGATGCCGCCAGTGTCGACGCCCATCACCGAAGACTTCCTCGCGCGTCTTGAGGCCGGGCGGTATGCCTTCCCTTTTCAGGGCAGCGTGCGCGGTAGAGTGCTGGCGCTGGCATGGCTGCTTTGCAAGACTCCCCGCGACGTGCAGGCATATTTGCGCGCATCCGAACTAACAGATCTGAGCATTGACGAATCCCAGCAGATGGACCGTCTGAGGGAGCATCTTGTAAAAGGTGCATCACCTCCCCCTCCTCTCTTGCTGGTATCCTGTCCTCGTCCACCGCAACTTTTTGGACGAGCGGCCGTCTTGCGAGATCTACTCGATGCTCTCTGTAGCGAGGGTGCAGGTATATGTGCTCTTACCGGTATGCCAGGAGTTGGCAAAAGCGCGCTTGCCTACGAAGCTGTTCATCAGCTTGCTTCAAACGAACGCCTACAATTCTTTACCGATGGCATTCTGTCCTTTACCTGTACTGGAAGAGAGGGTCTGCCAGGCCTTTTTTCCCTGCTCAATGATATTCTCGATGGTCTCTCCCAGTCAACGGTACCTAAAGAAACTCTCGACCTCGCAGGTTTGATCAATCGAACTCGCCTCGCACTCGCGAATAAGCGTGTGCTGCTGGTTCTTGATGACCTTGAGGCGACATTCCCCTTGCGCATGGCGGCGCATGCCTTATTGCTTCAAGACCGGCACGATGATACGAATCATAGCCGGAGTGCGATGAACTCATCCTCACGCCACGCGATACTCGTCACGAGTTGCTATATTCCTGATCCTGCCCTGATGACGTATCACCTCCATGTTGAACCGTTGGACTTGACCTCTGCGCTCGAGCTCTTTGCGAAACTATTGGGTCGCCCGATTTCCGACGAGGAGCGGGTCTATGCGGAGCGAATTTGCAGTGCGCTGCATGGCCTGCCGCTTGCTATTGAGGCGGCGGCGAGCGCTGTCTCCATACGAGGTATTCCGCCTGCACTCCTCGCTGAATACGTTCATACTAATCTGCTTGACGGAGATGGCAATAGACTTTCCAGGCTCATACAAGCCCTTGATACGCTCAACCAACAGGCACAGCAGCGTTATACTCTCCTTTCTACTCTAGGCGTCCAGTCGTTCGGGTTAGAAAGTGTCGCAGCCATCCAGATGAATGCCGCCGACTTCGCACTCGCTCCTGTTGCGCAGATTTCGCCTTCCCCTGCGCCCTCTTCCTGTCGTGCAATAGGGCATAATGAGGCAGCACTCGATCATGACGCTCTTATACCGCTCGATCAGCTTGCCCATACAGCAGCGCAAATGGGAGACCTGGTGCGCCATTCGCTGCTCGAACTCGTATCACCTGCTTCTATCGCTGCAAATTCCGGGCAGACGAAAAGCAGTGCAAGGAATTATCCTCGTTACAAAGTGCATCCGCTTCTTCACTCGCTGATGCTGGACCGGCTGGAGCAACTTGAACCACACCTCCTGCGCTCAGTTCAGCGCAATACGCAATCCTATGCGATGGCGTACCTGGAACGGTATCAAGGAAATAAAGAGCAGATTGCGCGCGAACGAGAGTTTCTATTTGCTGCTTTGCACGAGTTCTGGCGTCAGGAGCAATACGCACAGGTGGAACGTTTCGTGGTGGAATTAAAACATGTCGCAAATCGCTATAGTGCATATGAAGAAAGTAAGCGTCTCATCAATTTGGGTATTCAGGCCAGTCAAAAAGCGCAGGACCTGTATTATCATGGACGTTTCTTAAATCATCTTGGCGGTTTACTCTACCACCATGGTGAACTCTTGCAAGCCTGGAGAATCTGGCAGGAGAGCGTGGCCGTTGCTGAAGCCCTCGATGACCGCGCTGACCTCTGGTTAATGCTTTGCAATCTGGCATGCATAGCTTCGATGCGAGGCGAAGACGAGCTTGCTCTACACTTTGCTGATACCTGCGTAAAGCGAGTTCAGAGAGTTGATAGCAGCGGCGCAAGTACGATCGATGCACTTACTCGGCGCGCATTTTTTAGTCGCTTGGCAGGTAATGTGAATCGCGCTTATGAGGATGTGTGCGCTGCGTTATCCCTCCTGCATACCTGTAGTTCTTCTCCTGAGCACGCAAGTCTCGGTCTCGAAGCCGGGGTAGAGATGGCCCGATTGCAAGGCGACTATGCCTGTTCCCAGGAGTACATCGAAGCGCGTGTGGCGCTTGAATACGATCCTCATTTTGTTGCCGACCTGTTATTGGATCAGGCGCGCTTCGCCTACCAGCAACGCATGCTTAGTGAGACGCGCAATCTGGCGGCACGTGTCATTGGCGCTGCAAAGCAAGTCGGCGCTTCTCAACTTCTCGCGGATGGTGTGGCCCTATTCGCTCTATCAAACCGGCCTACATGAGTGCAATGAAAACAGCTTCATCAATTGTCCCCTCTTTGCGTTTTGTTGATTTTGATGTATTCTTCGGCTATACGAAATAGCCTGAACTCACTTAGACGATAGCAAAGGAAACTACATGGAACCAATTTATCCCGTTCAAGTTCGCACATTTCTCCAGAATAACTTTGATAATCAGGCGTCTGCTATACAACATATTGGCACAGGTTGGTGGTCACATGCCTACGCTTTCACAGTGGATCAGCAATCATTTATCTTGCGTGTAAGCGCCATTGAGGAGGACTTTCAAAAAGATGCTTTCGCCTTAAAGCACTTTTCATCTCCAACCTTGCCCATTCCCAAAGTTATTCAGATTGGACGCTTTGACGACTCACACTATTTCGCCATCACCGAACGATGCGAAGGGAAGATTATCGCGGCTATGGACGAGGCAGATATATACCCGATTATACCGGAACTGTTTGACATAGCCGGTGAGATACATAGCATCAACGTCTCACCTTTTGGTGGATGGGGGCTTACCGATGTGCATGGAAATGGGCGCTTTGAGAGCTGGCATCAGTATCTGCTCTCGTTGTACGATCAGAAATTCACCTTCGACCTGCATGACCTGGCGCAGCGCACGTTCTTTGAACTGGACGTGTACGAAACTTACCTCGAAGAGATGATGCGGCTGCTTCCCTATTGCCCTTCAGAGAAGTACCTGGTACACGGCGATTATGGCTTTGATAACGTCGTATCGGATGGCGCGAGGATCACTGGCGTACTCGATTGGGCGGATGATCTCCTGGGAGATTTTATCTACGACATCGCCTACCTCGATTTCTGGTCAGTAGAAGATATCCCATACGGTGCATTGTGGCAAAATTATGCTGCCTCACGTGGAGAAAAGATACCCCAATTTGAGGAGCGCATGAGGTGCTATATGCTATATCTGGGTCTGCGTACCCTCCCGGCTGCTGCTATAAAAGGGAATAGAAAGTTCTATGAATGGACCACGAAACGATTGCAGTCGATTAAGCGACCAAGCAGAAGGTAGAGAAGCCGCGCAAAGCTCAAATGAACCTGCGCAGCTTCTCCTTCTTTCATTTCATGCGCTCAACTTGTGCCCGGTTCTGTTCCGTGACAGTAGTTGCTACGCCTCTTGCGTTGTTCAACGCGCGCGGATTGCTATAGGGAGTGGCGTTTGCGCTGCGCGCTGGCGTGGCAGGTTGCGCGGGAGTATGCCTGGGCTTCTTTTTAGTGAAGAACATCCTCCGGCAAAGCAGCGAGCCTACCAGCACGATGCTGACCAGGTAGATGCC
>VBFM01000060.1:7977-8412 GCA_005882595.1 Chloroflexota bacterium | reverse complement strand
CCCAGCATCTTGCGGGTCTCCTTTTCCACTTTTTCCTCTTCTCCACCGATGTAGGGAATGGCGTTGTCGAGAATATCGTAGGAGGGCAGGCCAGGATAGCCCGCGCCGGAGATGGCCTGCAGCGTTGTCACCATCACCTTGCGCACGCCAAAGGCTTGTTGGAGCGGTTTAAGCGCCATAACCAGGGGTGTGGCCGAACAATTGGCATTGGTGACGATGCTGCCCGGCCAACCTCGCCTTTTGCGTTGCTCGCTGAGCGCGCCTGCATGATCGGCGTTGACCTCTGGAATGAGCAGGGGCACATCTGGCTCCATGCGGTAATTTTTCGCGTTGCTGAACACTGCCATACCGGCCAGGGCAAAATTCGCTTCGATCTCTCCCGCTACCTCTGCAGGCAAGGCTGAAAAGACAATTTTTACACCTGCAGGCAGCGCA
>VBFM01000060.1:0-7914 GCA_005882595.1 Chloroflexota bacterium | reverse complement strand
GCCAACCTCCATTGCGCTACCTCTGCATAAGTGCGTTCTGCGTGTCGCTCGGATGCGGCAAGGGCCACCAGTTCAAACCAGGGATGTCCCTGCAGCAGTTCGATGAAACGCTGCCCTACCATGCCGGTTGCGCCTAGAACGGCCACCGGGATACGTTGTCGTGAGTCGCTCATGATTCATGTCTCCTGGAAGTGAAAACCTGACAAACCGCGCAATGTCATGGTATGAGCGGCTATCAAGGGCTAGTATACATAGCCTCCAGTTGAGCACAGTGTTCCTCTTCGTGCTCAACTAGTGCTGTTATTATATGAAGCAATGAGATAGGTCCGCGCTCTTCGTGGATGCCGATTCGCTGCCAGTCTTCAAGTTTTATGTGGCGCAGCATGTGTACAAGTTCGGCCCGGCGTAGAGTGTACAAGGTGAGCGAAGCGCGGAAGTCGACCTGTGCATACCTGGCTACTTCGGCCCAGCGCCGATCATCATATACGATCAGTGGCGGATTAATTCGTGTCAACAACATATAATCATCGCTTGGCCGTAGGTGAGCAAAAATGTCAACTGCTGACCACTCGCTTTCTGCCGGTGCTGTGTGAAGCTCGATCTCATTGTGGTCCTGTACTGCACTGAAAATCCGTAATGGTATTTCCGATAGTCGAGAAAGTAAGCCGTCGACTTCTTTTATTTCTTGCATACAGACCTTCTCCCCGAAGCGAATTTCCCCGCCGATCTTCTAATGTCCCTCGCGACGTCTCTCCTATATAACCTGTCGTTCGCGAACCTCATGGCGTACCAGTGGAATGACGGGGGCGATCAAGTCACGGTGCAGGCAGCGCAAGGCGCGTTCGCTGTCTGCTTCTTCTACAATCAAGATGATGCCCGTGTCGGATGCCCCTTGGGTGATGACTGAGATGCGTTCGCGGGCCAGAGCGGTAATGGCGCGGGCGGAACTCATCGGGTCAACGGTGAAGCCAGAGCCAATGCAGGCGCAGGCGGCAAGGCCACGTCGGCACCCGACACGCCAGCTTCCCATGTCATGTTGTAACAGGACGATAGCCGAATCAACCGCCTGTTCCTCGACCAGGAAGGCGAGGTGATGCCCCGATGAGGAGCAAATGGCAACGGGTGCGGCGCCAGCGCGAGCGGCCAGGGCGAACACCTGCCCTGCGTTCTCAGGCGCGCCAAACAGGTCGGTATTTTCTACGGTGATCAAGGCAAGTTGGCGGCGCACTGAGATGGCGGCCGCCGCGCTGTGTGTTGTTTGTTCTGGTCCAACAACCGTTCCGCGCAGGTGTGGGCGGAAGGTATTGCGTACGTGCACAGGGATATTGCGGTGTGCCACCGGAATGAGCGTGCGGGGATGCAGCACTTTTGCTCCAAACCAGGAGAGCCGCGCGGCCTCCGCGTAGGTAAGGCGCGGCAGCAAACGTGTATTCGCCACGATGCGCGGATCCGCGCTTAAAACGCCATCGACATCGGTATAGATGGTGACCTCGACACAGTCCAAAGCCTCGCCGATGACGGTCGCGGAATAATCTGAGCCGTTGCGCCCCAGCGTGATCACGCGGCCTCGCGTTGTGCGACCGATGAAACCGGGTACAATAGGCACAATGTCGCGCTCGATTGCGGGATGGATGAGTCGTTGCGCGTTGACTCTTGTCTCTTGAGCCAGCGGGTCGGCCCCGCTAAGTGTGCCAAAGGATGGCAGCGCGTCACTCTGCGCATCGGTGGTAATAATGACTTCCTCGCGAACTGGCGTTGCCTCCCTGCCAAGATCGCGGATAGCCGCCGCGACCAGCAAGACGGAAAAACGCTCGCCCCATGCGCCGATGGTAGGAGCATGCGCCGCCCAGGGGACTGCATAGTCTACATCCGTTTTCCCCGTGGTGATACGCCCGGTCTCTACCGCAACTACATCCTGCTCCAACATACTGAAGGCTAGTTGCAAGTCGTGTTCCAGGGATTGCCGACCCTCCGGCTTATGCACGGCCCTATCCACTGCTTCCAGGTGTCTATGCTTGAGCGCGACAAGTTCTCGCTGGCACAACTCGAGTTGGCCGCTGCAGGCATAACGTGCGATGCGCAGCAGCTGGTCGGTTATGCCGGACATGGCCGAGACAACCACAACGGGAAAGGCCTCTTCAGTATTGTGAAGATGGTGCGCGATAATGGCTGCTACGCGCCGGATACGTTCACCGCTGCCAACGGATGTTCCTCCAAATTTCAGAATTTGTATACTGCGTTCCATAAAATTGCTCCGATATGACAACCATCACTGCGTTCTCTACGGATATAGACGCTTGCGTCGTCCGTTTATTAGCCTCAAGTCAATGAACCTTCAAATGAGTTCTATGGCTATGTGCCGCACCGCATCCAGGACGGGAACAAGCCCCGCCTCTATCCCATACAATTGAACGTCTGATTCGTATAGGGTACGGGCGGGGCTTGCCCCCGCCCTGGATGCGGCTAGGGTCCGGGCGAGGACAAGCCCCCGCCCTGGATGCGGCTAGTAGGTGTTACGCTGTTGCTGGTTCGCCGGCTTTGAGGACCGCGGCCTTCAGCGCCTGGTCCAGGTCGTCGATCAAATCATCAATAGTTTCCAGGCCGACTGATAGGCGGATATAATCGGGCGTGGTGCCGGTTTCAAACTGCTCGTCGGGGGTCAATTGTGAATGCGTGGTGCTGGCGGGATGGATGATAAGCGACTTGGAATCGCCCACGTTTGCCAGGTGGGAGAACAGTTCGACGTGGCGAATCAACTGCTTACCAGCTTCCAGGCCGCCCTTGATGCCAAAGCCAAGAATCGCGCCATAGCCATGCGTATGATACTTCGCGGCTACCTCGTGCTGTGGGTGGCTCGTCAGCCCGGGATAGCTTACCCAACTCACGGCCTCGTGCCCTTCCAGGAATTCGGCAACGCGCTGGGCATTCTGGCTGTGCCGTTCCATACGCAGGGGCAGCGACTCTAATCCTTGCAGGAAGAGCCAGTCATTGAAAGGAGATGCTGCTGCGCCGATGTCGCGCATCAGTTGCACACGTGCTTTAATGATGTACGCCAGGGGGCCGAGGGCCTCGACGTAGCGCAGACCGTGATAGGAGGGGTCTGGTTCCACGAATCCTGGAAAACGTCCCTTTGTCCAGTCGAACTGACCTCCATCAACGATGACGCCGCCAATGGATGTGCCGTGACCGCCGATGAACTTGGTGGTGGAGTGAACAATTATATCGGCTCCATGCTTAAAGGGTTGCACCAGGTACGGTGTGGGCAGCGTATTATCGATCATGAGCGGAACGCCGTTTTCATGCGCAATATCGGCTACCGCGCGAATATCCAGGGTATCCAGGCGAGGATTGCCAACCGTCTCAGCAAAGACCGCTTTAGTGCGATCATTGATAGCGGACCGAAAGTTCTCAGGGTTGCGGCTGTCCACGAAACGCACAGTGATACCAATCTTCGGTAGGGTATAGTGGAACAGATTATAGGTGCCACCATACAGGCTGGCAGAGGTGACGATTTCGTCACCAGTCCCGGCGAGATTGAGAATTGCCAGCGTTTCCGCTGCCTGTCCGGATGCAGTTGCCAGCGCGCCAACGCCTCCTTCGAGTGCGGCAATACGACGCTCGAAGGCGTCCTGCGTGGGGTTCATGATGCGCGTATAGATATTTCCGAACTGTCGAAGTCCGAAGAGATCCGCGGCGTGCTCCGGGCTATCGAAAACAAATGAGGTTGTCTGATAGATGGGAACGGCGCGCGCATTGGTCGCGCTGTCAGCGGTCTCCTGGCCCGCGTGCAACGATAACGTTTCAAAACCATACTGACGATTACTGTTGAGTGCCATAGTTGAAGTTACTCCTTTATCGTATTCAACGCGTCGATCATCTGCTTCCACTCCTTGAGGAAGGCGTCGTGACCGTGCGGGGAATCGAGTTCCACATAGCTTGCATCCCCACCGGCGGCGCGCACTTGTTCCGCTAACCAGCGCACGCGCGCCGCCGGGAAAAGGAAGTCTGAACGAATTCCAATAAACAAGGTCTTGCTGCGTACACGACGCAGCGCTGCTTCTAGCGAGGGATATCCCTCGCTGACGTCATACAAATCCATTGCCCGGCTGATGTAGAGGTAGCTATTGGCATCGAAGCGCTTGACCAGCGATTGACCCTGGTAGTAGAGATAGCCCTCCACGTCGAAGCGTTTGCCGAAATCGGTGTGACCACTGGGAGCGACGATATCGGACTGCCGGGCAGTTTCCCGCGCAAAGCGCAGCTCCATCCCCTCCTCGCTCTGATAGGTAATCATGGCGAGCATACGGGCGATAGCGAGCCCCGCTTCGGGTCCCTGACCAGGCAGGTAATCACCGCCTTGCCAGCGCGGATCGGCCAGGATTGCCTGGCGTTGCACCTCGCTGAAAGCAATGGCCTGCGCGGTGAGCCATGCCGTTGCCGCTACCACAATCGCCTTCTGCACCAGCTCTGGATAGGCGACCGCCCACTCTAAGGCCTGCTGCCCGCCAATCGAGCCACCTGCGACCATCGCCAGTTGGCGCACGCCTAAATGCTCGATCAGCCTGCGTTGCGCCTCAACCATGTCGTGAATGGTGATGACCGGAAAACGTATCCCATAGGGGCGTCCCGTATCCGGGTCAATCGACGATGGGCCGGTGCTGCCGTAACAGCTTCCAACAATATTCGAGCAGATCACGAAGTAGCGCGAGGTGTCGAAGAAGCGTCCAGGGCCGATCAACGGATTCCACCATGCCACCTTGGTATCGTCGGGGCGTTCAGCATCATGCGCGTGAGAACTGCCTGTGAGCGCGTGGGCAATCAACACGGCATTATCTCCCGCCGCGTTCAAGCTGCCCCACGTCTCATATGCCACTGTCACGGGGCTAAGTTGACCGCCCAGTTGCAGCGGCAAGGTATCGAACGTGAACGTATTCAACCCTTGCGCAGGTGTAATCTGTGTGTCTGTCACGACATTGTGTTCAACGTGTGTCACCATTGCCGCTCCTTTCTTTCCTGCCATTCCACCTGAAAAAGAGAACAAAAAACCCTCACCCTGGCAGGGGCGAGGGGTCATCGTTCTCCGCGGTACCACCCTGGTTTATCGATGCCTCACAGCATCAACCTCGACGAGTGCTGCAAGGCCTATGCTTTCAACACTCTAGCCTGTAACGGGGCTGCCCGGCTTCGTCTACTAACCTTTGCGGGTGTTCAACGTGCAACTCAGAGGTCATATTCAACGCTGGTGCGGCGCTGGCCTCTCATCATCGCCAACTCGCTGTAGCCGTCCGTGACGTTTACTCGTCCTCGTCACTGTTGTTATGTGTAGTTCTTCCACAACGGAGATGCCGGAGTGGTTGTACTTGTGCGCAGGCAATAAAAAACCCCTGCATCTCAGGGGTTACGGCTTCGTCGCTTCTCCCCTCATCTCGCGGAACTATCCCGCCGGAATTGGCACCCTTTCCTGCGACATTGCAGGTGGGTTGCCGGGCTTCATAGGGCCGTATCCCTCCACCTCTCTTGATGAGATCAGTTTTTGCTGCGCATATTTACTTATGAAAGTACTTTCAATTTGTTAGTAAGTAGTATACCGAATGGTGTCGAGGTATGTCAAGGTTTTAGCGGCATGATAACATTATTGCATTGGATTTCCCAATATCATTGCAATCTGGTTGCGCTTCTATTTCTCATAACCTGCGATAATACCAGAGAGATACCATGGAAAAACTCCCAGGGAGGCATTACATGCAACGTATTCGTCTTACACTCGTCGGCTTCGGAGTCGTTGGTCAGGGCTTCGCGGAATTACTCTCAAATAAACATGTGCTTCTCGAACAGAAGTACGATGTAGACCTTAAGCTAGTTGGTGTGGCCAATGCACGTCATGGCTTTATCTACCGGGAAGAGGGCCTGCATATTCCCACGCTGCTCGAACTTGCTGCGCAGCAGCGTTCTTTCACCGAACATCCGGGGATCAGGTGCTGGAATAGCACCCTGGAAGGACTCCAGGCAACCGGCGCGGATATATTGGTAGAGGCCACTCCTACCAACCTGCGCAATGCTGAACCTGCTCTCAGCCATATGCGTACTGCGCTCAGTAAAGGAATGCACGTGGTCACGGCGAACAAAGGGCCAGGTGCATTAGCCGCGCACGAACTCTTCACACTGGCACGGCAACATGGCGTGCAGTTGCGCATGGAGTCGGCGGTGATGGCTGGCACACCCGCTATCAGCGCTATACGTGAAGGTATGGCCGGGGCATCCGTTACGGCGATACGTGGCATCCTCAACGGCACCACCAACTATATCCTGACGGCGATGGCCTCTGGTCGAGATTACGCCTGGGCGTTGGCCGACGCCCAGGCGAAGGGCTATGCTGAGACCGACCCGACCGCCGATGTGGAGGGCTACGATGCCGTCGCTAAAACGCTCATCCTGGCTGCGCTGATTTTTGAACAGCCGCTCACAGTGGAGCAGGTGGAGCGGCAAGGCATCACCACTATTACCGGGGAACAAATGCAGGCGGCTGCCGATGCCGGAAAACGTATCAAACTTATTGCATCATTGCGCCTGGTTGCCGGGCAGGAAGGGGAGAAAGGGCAGCCACAAAAGCTTGAAGCCAGTGTGAAGCCGCTCGTTTTGCCTCTAACCGATCCCCTGGCAAGGGTAGACGGCGCGATGAATGCGATCACAGTTCAGACAGATACGCTTTCTGAAGTGACCATTATTGGTCCTGGAGCTGGGCGTATCGAGACGGGCCAGGGGTTATTGGCGGATGTACTGGCGTGTGTGATACTATCGTAATGCGAGAGAATGTGAATCAGTTCAAGGGGAGCTTACTATGGATATTTATCGTGCACTCAATGCAGATGTGCCGCAGCTACTCTTTACCGTGCTGCACCAGTCCGGCCCTACCATTAGCGAAGAGGATTTCACTCGCACCGTTACCGCCCTACACATGGATATCCGCAAGCAGGCTGGGGAGGTTGGGGAGGCGTTACAGCAGTGGTTGCAGCAGCAGGCGCACGAGCATGCTGAAGAGACCGTGCGGAAGCTCCAGCGTCTAGGAGTTCTAGCGGAAACGGCTGATGTGGGAGAAGTGATGCATATTGTGGAGCGTGATTTGCGCCGCCTGGCAGGTCGCGTTGGTTCGGAGTCTTTGCTGGGTGTGCAAGGCTCGGGTGAAGAAGTCTACGCGGAGGAGACTCCGGGCGATCCCGACCTCGCGAAGCGCATCGCCGACGGGCGCGAGTACATGGTCTCGTTGGGGTTCAAACCCGGTCAGGGTCCATTGCACGAGGCCTGGCTGCTCTTCCGTGGTTCAATTCATTATGATGTCATGGAGCACGTGGTGCGTGATCGCATGGGTATCTACAAGGGCAGTCACGGCGATCACATTCTTACAGTCGGGCGTACCTCCTTTGGTACCTACAATCTTATCTACCAGCTTGGCGAAGGACTGACCTCCGATCTCGCCAGCGATGTCTTTACCCAGGAAGTCACCTTTGCCTTCAGTAAAGGTCCCATCCAGTACAGCCCGTTCCGCCAGGAAGTCTCGGCCCTGCTGGAACAAGTGGCCGGGCAGACGAACCTGATCCACGCTTCGTTCTGGCAGCGCAAACTCGGCCTAGGAACCGGCAAAGAGTTCGTGCTGCGCCTGCGCTTACCGGTCGGAGAAGAAGCCCTACGCGAAGTGATTGTGTCAATTGCGGATGCCGGACGAGTGGGGAAGGAGACGATTGTCAAACGCGGAAAGCTATTGCTAGGGAAACGGGTGTTGTAGAAATACCAGGAGAGTGAATAGGCGAATTTGACAAATTAAAAATAGCTGGATATATTTCTAATCATGAAGGAACACATGCATCAACCGAGCGTGGCTCAATTGGCTGAGAGAGAGGTAAGACAATGAAGGAACCA
>VBFM01000059.1:3474-10305 GCA_005882595.1 Chloroflexota bacterium | reverse complement strand
CGTGGAATGCCGCGGCGTTTGAGTACGTTGATGGCATCAATGGCCGAGCCGCCCGTCGCCAGCATGGGATCAACGGCGTAACACACCTGCAGGTCAACCTTGTGCGGCAGTTGATTGTAATATTCCATCGCCTCTAGCGTATGCTCATCGCGGCGCAAACCGAGGTGCCACACCTGCATATCAGAAATGACCTGGCGAAATCCTTCAGCAAGACCCAGGCCGGCGCGCAAAATCGGTGTGACGCCGATGCCGCCTGCCAGCCGTTCTCCCGTCATCGGCTCCATCGGTGTCTCAATGGGCCACGGCTCCAGGGCGAGGTTGGCCGTCGCTTCATAGGCCAGCAGCGCGCCAATTTCTTTCACCAGCTGGTAAAACTCCGGTGGCTGTGTATTTTTATCGCGCAGGGCCGTCATCTTATGCTTCATCACCGGGTGTGAAGAAATATGAACACGGGGCAGGTTCAACACCTCATCCCGGCTGGGCTGTGGCACACCCTGCATGGGCAGACTGGGACGCCCGCTACCCGAAACGCTTGTTTCTGCCATGATAAAATCTCTCCTTTACTGATACAGCTTTGCTTAACATTTTATCAGACGTGGCTATACACCGTCGAATCTGCTATAGTATTGCCATGATAGTAGGTGTGAGCAAGATCACCCTGCATTTGCCAGGGTGTCATTCACTAAAAGATAAACGTCAGGTTATCAAATCGTAAACCTATGTCATTACAGTTAAAAAGTATGCCGCAAGAAGATGAACACCATACGCCTGCATCAACCTACGTCCTGGGTGTGCGGGTCGATCAAATCACACAGGGACAGGCGCTCGATGTAATCGAGCAATTGATCCACTCGCGCCGCACCAGCGGTAATGGCCTGCCATGCCAGCAGGTTATCACCGTCAACACCGAATTCGTGATGATGGCCCAGCAAGATAGCGCCTTTCGCCATGCGATCAATAGCGCCGCGCTCGTCGTGGCAGATGGCATCGGCATTGTGTGGGCGACGCATCTTGGCAAGGAGCCAGCGCCGGAACGTGTTACAGGAACGGATACCCTGGTGGCCCTCGCACAACGCTGCGCCTCGTCAGGCTATCGACTCTACTTACTGGGGGCCGCGCCAGGTGTGGCCGAAAAAGCCGCCGCGTATTTGCAAAAAATTGCGCCCGGCCTGGCAATCGCAGGCACTTATGCAGGAACACCCGCGCAGGATGAAGAAGACGCCATTATCGAACGTATTCGCGCCTCCAACGCCGATGTATTGTGTGTTGCCTATGGGGCGCCCGCGCAGGAACTCTGGATTTATCGCAACCTGGCGCGCCTGCCTGTCGCGGTGGCGATAGGCGTTGGTGGCGCGTATGATTTTCTTTCAGGGCGCCAACGCCGCGCGCCCCGCGTTATGCAGCGCCTGGGACTTGAATGGCTCTACCGGCTGTACCGCGAGCCCTGGCGATGGAAACGCATGCTGGCGATCCCACGATTTATGATCGGTGTTCTCTTCAGGAGACGGAAGAACGAGAGAAGCAATGGCCATTGATTTTCCTATAGCCGTAAAACGACTACATACTATTATTGAGAGTTTCGCGGGGAAGCGGGTCTTAGTGATAGGAGATATGGTTGCCGACGAATACATGATCGGCAGGCCTAAAAGCATTTCGCGCGAAGCCCCTGTGTTAATCCTGGAACTCAACGAGGAGCGCACAGTTCCAGGAGGAGCGACCAATGTGGCGGTCAACGCCTGCACATTGGGAGCGGAAGTATTTCTGGCGGGGGTAGTCGGCGATGATCTTCCCGGTCAGCGCCTGCGCAAGGCCATCAGTGATCTCCAAATGCACCAGGAGGGGCTGGTAACCGATGCGCAGCGTCCGACATCCACCAAGACACGCATCATGGCGGGCAGTCCGCAGATCGTGCAGCAGCATATCGTGCGCGTTGACCGGGTGGACACCTCTGACCTTGCCGAGGCGAGCAAGGGCTATATTCTCGACTACATCAACAACATGCTGCCGGCCATGGACGCGGTTGTGCTGTCCGATTATGAAAATGGCGTCATCAGCCCGCAAATTCTCGAAAGCTGCCTTCCCGCGGCCAGGGAACTGCATAAGGTGATTGTAGCGGATTCGCATGGTTCGCTCTTCCGGTTTCAAGGCGTCACGGCGATTACTCCGAATCAGCCTGAGGCGGAACTTACCCTGGGCATGAGCATCAACACGCTGGCGGAACTGGATGAGGCGGGAGAGCGTTTGCTGCATGGAAGCCACGCGCAAAGTATTTTGATTACACGCGGCGCGGAGGGGATGAGCCTGTTTGAGGAGGGGAAAGCGCCTGTGCATCTTCCGGTGCATCGCCTGGATCATGCCAGCGAAATTGTCGATACCAACGGAGCAGGCGATACCGTAGCGGCGACCTTTACCCTTGCATTGACGACGGGCGCGAATTTCGCCGAGGCAGCATACCTGGCGAATGCGGCAGCAGCGCTGGTTGTGCGCCGCCTGGGCTGCGCCAGCAACACCCCACAAGAATTGATGAGTGCGTTACATGAGTAACAGGCTTTTCGATGCGCGCCAGAAAATCCTTCGTCGCGACGAACTTGCCGCGGACGTGTCTCGCAGGCAGCAGGCAGGCGAACGAGGCGTCTTCACCAACGGCTGCTTCGATCTGCTGCACCTGGGGCACGTGCGCTATTTACAGGAAGCGCGCGCGCTGGGAGACTTTCTGATCATTGGACTGAACAGTGATGAGAGCACACGCTCATTGAAAGGGCCAGGTCGTCCACTGGTGCCCGAAGCTGAACGCGCCGAAATCCTCGCCACTCTCACTTACGTTGATTATGTCACCATCTTTGGAGAACCGACGGCTGGCCCCCTGGTCGAACTCCTGCGACCCGCCATCTACGTCAAGGGAGGCGACTATGCCAGCGCGGACAGTTCCTTGAATAAAGTGGATGCCGACCGGCTGCCCGAAGCAAAGGTGGTGCAGGCATACGGCGGTATCGTGCGTTTGATCCCCTACGTGCCGCATCATTCTACTTCAGAGTTGATCGAGGCGATTAAGAGATTACCTGAACATTCCTAAAAACGTGGGAAACGTGCGGGTTTCCCATATTCGTTCGTTGTAGTAGTGGAGGGTACTCTTTATTAATTACGGAAAGCATATCGATAATGCCGAAAGAATCTATTGAAAATCAGTCCGAATCCATAAAATCAACTTCTGACGTTGAATCAATTCCTCGTGTTTCTGGCGGCATGATTGAGCAAAACGAGCTGGCTTTACCTGTTGAAGAAGTGGCGGAAAAGGCTGTTCCAAGTGAGCGGCGAGAAATCGCGAAGTCGGCTTCGCTGGTGATGCTGGGCAATCTGGGCAGCAGTGTGCTGGGTATGATGCGCCAGATTGTGATCACGGCCATTGGCTCCAATATCGGAGGGCCATTTAACGCCGCGCTCTTGCCAGCGCGCACATTCAACGATTTTCTGGTCAATGGTTCCGTCAGCGGCGCGTTGATCCCCACGTTCAATGATTATGCAGCGCCCGAAAAACGCGATGAACTGCGGCGCATTGTTTTCACGATAGTAAACCTTCTTTTAGTAGTTATCTTCGCCTTTGCGGTAGTCTACCTGGTTATTTCGCCACATTTTGTCGACTTCCTGGTAAGCGGTTTTAGTGGCGATCAGAAACGGTTGACGCTGCTCTATTCGCAGATTGTCTTCTTCTCACTGCTTGCGCTGGGACCGTTTGCGGTCTTGCTGGCGGCGTTATTTGCGCTCAAAGAGTTTGGTTGGCCTGCCTTTGCTACCGGTGCGTATCACGTTGGCATCATAGGGGGCGCGGGGATCGGGGCATTGCTTGGAGCGCGCTACAATGGGCATCTTGGGCTTGGCATAGGTGTACTTTTCGGCGCTGCCGGTGAAATCGCGCTGCTTTTGCCTGGCATCCGCAAAAAACGATTGTACTACATGTTCGTGCTTGATCTGAAACATCCGGCGCTGCGGCGTATCATGAAACTGTATGGCCCGGTGGCATTCAGTTTTCTGGTCACGATGGGCCTGGTTTTTCTCGATCAGCACCTGGCGTCGCTCACGCACGACAGCGGCTCAACGGGAGCGCAAAACACACTTGCCCTCAATTCCGCCACAACCCTGATACAATTTCCGGTGGGCCTGGTAGCTGCCGCGCTTTCCTTCGCGGTGCTGCCCACGCTTTCAGAGCATGCCCGCAATGGTGATACCGGGCGTTTCAAACAAACGCTGTTGCTCGGCTTCCGCGTTGGCCTGCTGCTGATGATTCCCGCTGCGGTAGGTCTGATCGCCCTGCGCGAGCCCATCGTGTTCCTGCTCTTCCGCCACCACAATTTCACGCCGGAGGAGGCGGGGCGCACGGCCCTTGCCTTGCAAAACTATGCCTATCAATTGCCCTTTGTGGCGATGGATCAACTCTTGATCGCGGCCTTCTACGCGCGCAAAAACACCTTGACTCCTGTCACTGTGGGTGTGGTATGCATTGCCGGATACCTGGCGGTTGCCCTGCCCTTTTATTCGACCATCGGTATGCCTGCTCTGGCTTTCGCCAATACTGTACAAAATTCGCTGCACGCTATCATCCTGCTTGCCCTGCTGCGTATGGCCATCGGCACCATCCGGGTGCGCGAAACCATGCCCACGCTCCTCAAGATTTTACTGGCCGCCGCGGGAATGCTAGTCGTTGCCTGGGGCCTGCAAGCGCTACTAGGACATGTTGCCCTGTTCTCAATGAATACTATCCTGGGCCAGCTCTTGACCATCATCGTGGTGGGCGGCATTGCAGGAATGATCTATATAGGAGGTGTGTTGTTGCTGCGCGTGGAAGAGGTGGCCTTGGTGCGTAACGCGGTGATGGCGAAGCTGGGATATCGTAGGGACAAGGGGCGGGAGTGAGGATGGGCGGGGGCCTTGTGCTTGTCCTGTGCGCTTACTTGCCTACCCAGGGAGGACAAGCACAAGGCCCCCGCATCCGCTCCACGCCGCCCCTTGTCCCTACGAAATTGATGCGCTTATATTCCGCTGCTAAAAATGACAGAGGGATCGTCGGTAGGAATGGCGTTGGGCGGAGCAGAAATCTTGATTGAAGGATCATTGAATTTGCTCAAATCAATGATCGCATCAAACTTGATCGACGCGCCTGCACCACTGGTTGTCGTTGAGCCGGGTGTTGGGGTGATGAACTGGCTTAAGTCCAGGTTCAGATTAAACTTCATCTCGAAACGATGGAGGTAGGAAGTGGATTCGTCAATCCAGAAATCCAGGGTGGCGTTGAGATCTTTGGCACTGTTGAAGAACTGATCAAACGTCTGCTGACTTGTACCCGTCATGCCTTGCAACTGCCCGTAACTCTGAAGCAATTGCTTGATGCCGTTTTTATCGAGCGTAACGCTGATATGACGCAGGCTCGCACCATTGAGGGTCTCATCACCGTGGTCGGTCAATTTGGCGTTTTTCTGCGCCAGGTCGAGCAGTTTATTGAAGTCTGGTACGCTCGCGCTTGATAGCACGCTGGTTGAGCTGTTGCTCGAGAGCTTACTTTTATCGATGACGTACCACTGTCCCTGCTTATTCTGGATATAGACCTGCTGGCCTTTCGTAATTTCCGCGAAACTGTAATTGCTGCCGAAGCCACCCAACGAGACTTTGAGCGATGCCTGGTCTGGAAGTACCTCATCGCCGCTCCCATTGATATTGATGGTGTAGCTATTGGGTGTTGAGGAACCTGTGGTGGTAGTAGGCAATCCACTGACGCCTGCCGTTACTGCTACCGTCATGTTCACATGTACCGTCTTGAGCTGCTTCATCGCGCTCGAAGTATTGATGATAACCTGCCCGGCGCTCAAACTGCTAGAACTGTTCGATCCGCAGGCACTCATAAACAGTAAGATGGCCACCATTGCCAGGAATGCGGGTATAGAACGTCGCATGGGTATCAATCTCCTTTGCTATTGAGCCATATTTTTGTGTAAAACCCTGATCCTGTAATTTATACGTAAGATACACGCGCTATTCCAATGTATTGTTTCACACGATGAATTAAGCGCTAACAAAAACAGGTTCTGCTGGAAGAGACGTTCTACTTTTGTGTTTTGTAACAAGCAATCTACCCTCTTCCAACTGACCTCAATCTATGGTACAGTAAGCTTATCGATTCTGGCCTCGTTGCTAATTATATCCCCGTTATGGAGGCGTTCGTGAGTGATATTCCATCGTCTGCCGACCCACACCTGGAAGTTCCCAGGCAAAAAAGCGGCAAGTACGCCATGTATGTGTTCTGGGTGATGTTTGGCATTAGTTTCCTGAACTATCTTGACCGCAATGTCCTGACTGGCGCGGCTGCTACTGTCGCCATGGACCTGGGCTTTACTAATGATGGTATCGGTTATATTGCATCGGCCTTTCTCGTCGTCTATACGCTGGGAACAGTACCGTTAGGTATCTGGGCTGACCGGGCTAAACGCAAGAATGTGGTGGCCATCTGCGTAGCTATCTGGAGCATAGCGACGGCTCTGACTGCGCTGGCAACGAACTTCATTACCCTGTTTCTTTCGCGCATGATACTGGGTATTGGCGAGGCAGGATATTTTCCGGCTGGCACCGCACTCATGAGCGATTATTTCAGTCGTAGCAAGCGCTCGCGAATCATGAGCTGGTGGAGCGTCGGGCAACTGGTGGGCATTCTTTTTGGCTACGTGATTGGCGGTGAACTGGCCGGGCTATTTCCTGGCAGCTGGCGATTGGCATTTGTCTTTACCGGGATACCAGGCCTGTTCCTGGCTTTTTTGGCCTGGAAACTGCGTGAGCCGCGCCGCAACG
>VBFM01000059.1:2747-3446 GCA_005882595.1 Chloroflexota bacterium | reverse complement strand
AGAAGTCGCGCTCTACCCTTATACATCAGGCAAGGTAGCTGAGCTAGAGGAGCCGGTTCACGCGGTCCCATTGACATCCAATATATTGGAGCAGCTTGGCACGTTACTGCGCATCAAAACCCTGGTGGTATTGATCGTCATGCAGATATTTGCCTACTTCGTGCTGGGAGTCAATGTCGTTTTCCTGCCGACCTATCTCCAGCAAAAGGACACTTACGGGCTAACATCGGGAAATGCGGGCCTCTTCTCAGGAGCGGTGATTGTGCTGGCGGGCCTGGCCGGTACGGTGACCGGCGGCTATATGGCTGACTGGTTGAATCGCCACCACCAGGGCGCGCGCGTGCTGGTTTGTGGCATCGGTTTCTTGTTGGGCGCACCCTCTTTTGCGCTTGCCATCACCAGCCATAGTTTCCTCACCTTCAGCGTCTTCTTTGTGCTAACAACAATCTTACTTACAATCTACACCGGTCCCAGTACAGCAGCAACCCAGGATGTAGTACCTTCGGCGCTGCGGGCTTCGTCGGTAGCTATCTCGCTGCTGATCGCACACCTGTTGGGCGACGCATTTGCTCCTACCCTTGTAGGTATACTCTCAACACACTTTGACCCGAATCCTGTGGTTCATTTTAATGCAAAGCTTACCGGCCAATATCTGAGCCAGGCGCTATTAATTACCTGTACTCCAGCGCTGGTACTTGC
>VBFM01000059.1:0-2641 GCA_005882595.1 Chloroflexota bacterium | reverse complement strand
TTACCAGGGCGACCGCGAGGGTCGCCCCTACCCTACACGCATGAGGGGTAGAAGAAGCAATGTCGTAGGGTAGGGGCGACCCTCGCGGTCGCCCTGGTAGCTGTCAAATTCACGTGAATGTGTTATAATGCGGCCTAAGTGAGGATAGGTAATACCGATAAAAAGAGCGTGTTGATACACGTTAATAGGGTTACAGGAATGATTGTGTATGTTATGATAGTTCAGAGACGTAGAGGCGCAATGCAGAGCGTTTACTATAATAAAGCGGTGTAAGAGAATATGGCAAGTAACTATCCAGCTGATCCGAATAACGCGATAAGTAATCCTGCAACGCCGCAGAGCGGTCCGAGCGGGACAGAACCCGAGTACCCCGTGTCGCTTATTGCTCCGCAGGCGCTTTCTGTGTCTTCGTCGGCGCAGTCGGTGCAATCCGCCTCTCCCTCCTCTGGAGATAATGGTGCCGGAAGCAGTCGCCGCTTGCCGTCGGGTACAGAACTTTCGGCCAGTCGCTATAAGATTGAGAAACCAGTAGCGGCAGGCGGTATGGGCGCGGTCTATCGCGCCATAGATCAGCGTTTCAGCCGTCCGTGCGCCGTCAAAGAAATGCTGGATGACTTCCAGAACGAGAGCGAACGCGGCCAGGCGGTCGAATGGTTTAAGCGCGAGGCGACCCTGCTGCTCGATCTGAATCATCCCTGCATTCCACGCGTGCGCGACTTCTTTGTAGAAAATGGCAAACACTACCTGGTGATGGATTTCATCGAGGGACGGACACTGGCGGAAGTCTTTGCTAAAGAGGGCAATGTGCCGGGAGTGAATGGGGCGCGTGGAGTCTCGGAGGCGCGTGCACGCAGTTGGGCGCAGCAAGTCTGCAGCGTGCTGGCCTACCTGCACCGCCAGGCTCCGCCGATTATCTTCCGTGACCTCAAACCCTCCAACATCATGGTGACGACACGCGATGAGATCAAGCTGATCGACTTTGGCATCGCGCGTACCTTCCAATCGCAGCGCCAGTCAACCATCATCATGACCATCGGATATGCCCCGCCGGAGCAGTTACATGGCATGCCAGAACCGCGCAGTGATCTCTTCGCGCTGGGGGCGACCCTGCATCGAGTGCTGACGCAGCATGATGCTGCCAACAACAAACCCAGTATTTTCTCATTCCCCCCGCTTCGTATGCTGCGCCCAGATATCTCACCTGCCTTTGAGAAAATCGTCATGAAGGCGCTCTCCCCCGCGCTTGAACAACGCTGGGCCAGCGCCGCAGAGATGGAGCGGGCTATTATCAATCTTCCGCCTATCACCGTGCAGCCTCCTGGTCCTGTCCCGCCTCCCCAGCAGCCGGGCGGAGATCGTCAAACACCGGGCATTGGCCAGGCTGCGACCGGCAATGGAGTCAGCGGGCCGGGCGGCATGTATATTCGGGCCGCGCAGGATCACCTGGCAGCCGGGCGGATTGAGCCAGCGTATACCTCGGTGCAACAGGCCTATGTCGTCGAACCGAATAATGCGCTGGTGCATAAAATCTATGGGCAGGTCTTTGCCCGTCGCCAGCCTCCTACCCCTGACCTGGCGATCCAGGCGTATAATCGTTCGTTGCAGAACAATCCCAATGACGCGGAGACGCATAAACTGGTGGGCGATGTCTTCCTCTACCTGCGCAAGCAGCCGGTGCAGGCCATCCAACCCTATACGCAATCGCTGCGGCTGAATGCCAACGATTTTGAAACACACCTGCGCCTGGCAAGGTGTTATGAGGGGACCAACCAGTTGGAGGCGGCTTTGCGTGAGTACCAGGAAGGAGTGCGCCTGCTCCCCCCTGGCTTCAAGGGCTTCCAGCCGCACTTTGATCTCGGTCAACTGGCGTTTCGCTTGAATCAGCTGCCGGTGGCGGAACGCGCCTTCGTGCAGACACTTACGTTGAACCCGGCCTTTCACGAGGCCCGGTACTTGTTGAGCCAGGTTTATGAGCGGGAAGGCAAGCTAGCCGATGCCCTACGTGAATGCACGTACTATGTCCAGGCCGTTCCAGGCAACCAGGCGGCACAGACGATGTTGACGCGGTTGCGCGGGGGGCGTTGAGCATGGATAAATCAGCACCCAGAACCGTAGACCCGACGTAAGGGAGTAAGAGCAAATGATGAGGATGCATACTTTCATAGCTGCGATGTGCAAGAGGAGAGGCCTGTCCCTGCTTTCGGTACTCGGCGGGTTGCTGCTGCTGCTCCCATTGCTCGTGCCACCGGTGGCCTTCGCCTCTTCCACCAACCCCACTAAGAGTCTTGCTGGGCTCTCTCCTACTGGCGTACGCGACCTGGCGGGGGTGTCGGTGGTGCGTCTGGAGATGTTCTATGTCCGGACGCAAACCCATAGCGCTATCCAATGTACCGCGCTGGGAACGCTGATTGCGAGCTGGCCTGCCAGCAGTACGACCGATCCGAATAACTGGGTGTTGACCGATGGGTCGATGCTGGCGATGGATGGAGGAAGTTGCGCGCCCCAGAGCAAGCTCACCATGATTGATATCTTCGTGAGTGACGAGTTCACCAATCATAGCCCCAGCATGGCCTTACAGGACGTGTTGAACTGCCAGACTGGGTCGTGCTTCGATCAGCTCAATGGCAACAACGGACCAACC
>VBFM01000058.1:0-14618 GCA_005882595.1 Chloroflexota bacterium | reverse complement strand
CGGATTTTGTATTTCACACGCTCAAAGCCAACCGCCTTGAAATTCGCTGCGATGAGCTGAACGTGCGCAGCGCCGCCATCCCACGACGCCTGGGCTTTGTCGAGGAGGGACGGCTGCGCAACCTTCTTAGTGCACACGACGGCAGATTGCGCACCATGATCATATTCTCCCTCATTCCGGGCGAATGGCAGAAGGAGCATTGATTGTGCCCAGACTTGAGACGAAGCGTTTACTCCTGATACCTTTCTCGCTTGAGATGAAAAGAATGACGCTTCAAGATAAATCTCGCCTCGCCGATCTTATCGAGGCCCGTGTACCCGAAGCTTGGCCTGGGCCAGATCTTCTGGATGCCCTGCCTTTCTTCATCGCACAGATGGAACAGCACCCGGCAGATTTCGTATGGGACGGGCTCATCGTTCACAAGGCGGACCGGGTACTCATAGGCGATATAGGGTTCAAAGGAGGGCCAGATACAGCAGGTGCCATCGAAATCGGGTACAGTATTATCCCAGAATATCGCAAGCATGGCTATGCGACAGAAATGGCGCACAGCCTCATAGGATGGGCCTTCCAACGGCCTGAAATTGACCTGGTTACGGCTGAATGTCTCGATGATAATATTGGTTCCATTAAAGTGCTGGAGAAGCTCGGCATGCGCCGTGTGGCACACGAAGGCAACATGCTCAAATGGGAAATACGCCGGGAGCAATATAACCTTCCACAAGGGGAACCATGAATCTTCACATAAGAAAAGTTGGTCCCGACGAGGTAGAACCACTCCACGAGATGCTACGGAAGTGTGGGCAAAACATGAAGGCACGGTTGGGACTTGGGCATTGGGACCCACCCTATCCGCTACACTTGTTTCGTAAATCTGCTGAAGAGCGCGATGTGTATGCTGTCCTTGATGGCAATCAGCTCGTAGCAACATTCACTATCGGAACCGATGAACCATCATACTATCGCACTATCCCAGGAGTTTGGGAATCGTGGGACGTTTCCGGTGAACCAGCATTGTACTTGAATCGATTGGCTGTCTTCCCTGAGCTTCAGGGACAGGGCATAGGCACCTGGTGCACGCAAACGATTGAGCAAATCGCGCTTGCCAGGGGATGTGAAGCAGTGCGTTTCGATGCGTACGATAAGCATCTGCAACTATTAAAATTCTACGATAAGCTGGGCTATCGTAGGAGAGGTACCTTTATATTCACCACCAAACTCTACGGGGAGACTGGTATGGTATGCTTCGAGCAGTTGAAATACAAATTTTTCGCAGAGGAGTCATACAATGCTCATTGAAAAGAAACTTGAAGAGCTTGGACTTGTCCTACCAGAACAACTTCAGGCCCCAGCAGGCATAAAGCTGCCTTTCGCATTTGTACGGATACATGGCAATCGCGCCTACATCTCCGGGCATGGACCACAAGCCCCCGATGGAACACTTGCTAAACCACTGGGAAAAGTAGGCGCGGAGGTCTCATTGGATGAAGGTTATCAGGCCGCCCGTATTGTCGCCCTCTCCATCCTATCCAGCCTCAAACGCACGCTGGGCGATCTTGACCGGGTAACGGCATGGCTGCGCGTCTTCGGCATGGTCAACTCAGCCCCCGGCTTTGACCGCCAACCAGCCGTCATCAACGGCTTCTCCGACCTGATCCTTGAACTGTACGGGCCAGAAGTTGGGCAACATGCGCGTTCGGCCGTGGGAATGGCGGAACTACCCTTTGGCATCCCGGTTGAGATCGAGGCTGAGGTGGAGATTAGCCAGAGAGGCTAACAAGGAGACCCGTGCACTCAGGAGGTGTGCGAGCCGGAGAAAGGTGGTTGCCCGGAATTACCATTGCCAAAGTTATTCCCTCCCTGCTGGAAAAATCCTCTATTATCAGATGGTGACGTCGAGGGTGAATTGAATGACGGCGCTACCTGGTTATTGGACTGATTGGCAGCCGAACTCGCAGATCCGACCACATGCCCGGCAACGAGACCCATTATCAGGCCAAAGGTCACAATTGAGCCTGCTACAAGCCATCTTTTACATTGTTCCACAAACTCCAGCGCCTCCGCCTTAGACATGCGTGGCGCGATCGGCTTCGCCTGCTCAGGACGCGCTGACATGGCGGACCTGGCCGGGGTAGTAAGCGCAATCTCTGCTTGCTTTGCAGCGGGCGGGGATACCAATACTGGTTGTTGAGAACGTAAAGAGTCAGTAGATCCTCTGTATGGTTGATACGGCAACGGTGGTTCCGGTTGCCAGTAGGGATATTCTATTTCAGGCTCAAACATATACAACCTCCGACAATGTATGACTGGCTATGGTTATGGATGTTACATGCTTTTTTCACGAAGCGGTCATGTATATAACTATAACCAGTCAACATGTGAGGCCAATGAATAATGTGTAAAAAAATTGTAAAGTTTTAAAATGTGGGCTTTCATTTGTGGGCCAGAGTCGCATTACCGACCCTGACCCTACCTTGAACGCGGCGCGGAGAACCCCAGAACGCCCACTCCTTGTACCAGCCGAGGATGTTGGCCCATCCCCATCGTTTGGTCTCACGACTTCGCGTGGCCACATCGGCGGCTACCTTGTCCCAGCCACGATGTTCGAGGGTCACTCTGGTGCCGCCCTCGATGGCCTCGAAGCGCACCTCTACCTCGGTTCCGTCGAGCGCGTGTCCCCCGTCGCGGTACAGTAGGACGAGGCGCACACCTGGCTCCCACACGGTGATCTGGCCGATTTCGAGCACATCACTTGCCGCGTCGTCGTATACTTCAAGCCAGCGACCGCCAACACCTGGCTCGAAGCGGATGCCGACGGCCCTGTAGGCATCATACCAATTGATGGGGCCTGGCCTCCACCAGCGGTCGATCTCCCCTGTGAAGACCTCGAACGCGGTAGCAGGATCGACGGCCACCTCGACGGTGGCGGTGACAGCATTGGGGGAATTCATGAGTGTTCTCCTTTCTGGGTGCGCTCGATGTGAGCCTTGAAGGCATCGAGCTGGTCGGTCCAAAACGCCTGTACCTGGTCGAGCCACGCCTGGAGGTCGACGAAAGGCTCTGGGAGCAGCCGGTACACTCGCAGGCGTGCGTCGTGTTCGACCTGCTCCTCTTCTACCTCGACCTTGACGAGGCCGCTGGCCCGCAGTACCCGCAGGTGCCGACTCATGGCAGGCCCGCTCAATGCGCAAGCGGCCGCCAGCTCACCGGCCCGGCGCGGACGTTCTCGCAGCAGTTCCACCACCTGGCGCCTGGTGGGGTCGGCCAGGGCAGCGAACGTTGTGTCAAGATTAGTAACCATTGCTTCCGTTTCAAGTAATTAGTAACGTTTCAGTTAAATATTAACATTGTAGTTAACAATTGTCAAGGAGCAGGACACCGAACATCAGGGTTTGTGAAAGATTGCCAGGAATAGGATTTGACTTCCATTCCAGGGCGACCGCGAGGGTCGCCCGTACAATACCAATGTGCCTGTATTACACGTCACCGAGTATTGTACGGGCGACCCTGGCGGTCGCCCTGGCCATCTTTCACAGACCCTGCACCGAACATGGACGCCTGAGAGGAGCGCGAGAGCAATCAACTTGTCGCCGATTTCGTATAATAGAGATGAGTTTGTGATTGCTGACTTCTGATGGTATTATTTGTGAGTCTGCTGTCTTACATGATTGTTGCAAAATGGAGGATATGATGCCAACCCTTGACCAGACGCGCCTGCACCTGATGCATCGCTACTGGAACGCCGCCAACTATTTAACGGTGGGCCAGATCTATTTACAGGCGAATCCCCTGCTGAAAGAACCACTTCGACCTGAACATATCAAGCCACGCTTACTGGGACATTGGGGCACATCTCCGGGCCTCAGTTTCATTTATGTGCATCTGAACAGGCTCATCCAGGATCATGACGTGAACATGATCTACCTGGCCGGCCCAGGACATGGTGGACCTGCGCTCCTCGCGAATGTCTATCTCGAAGGCACCTACTCGGAAATCTATCCCAAGGTGACGCAGAATACCGAGGGGATGCACCTGCTCTTTCGCCAATTCTCGACGCCGGGAGGCGTGCCAAGTCACGTCAGCGTGCCTACTCCAGGCTCCATCCATGAAGGAGGAGAACTCGGCTACGTCCTCACCCACGCCTTTGGGGCCGCTTTTGATAATCCAGACCTGATTGTTGCGGCGGTCGTTGGCGATGGCGAGGCAGAAACAGGGCCGCTGGAGGGTGCCTGGAAGTGCATCAAGTTTCTCAACCCGGTTCGCGATGGAGCGGTGCTTCCCATTTTGCATTTGAATGGGTATAAGATTTCCGGCCCTACCGTGCTGGGGCGCGACAGCGATGCTGATTTGCACTCACTGCTCTCAGGTCATGGCTATGATGTTCACTTCCTGGAGGGCGATGATCCGGTGTCGATGCACCAGGCTTTCGCTGAGATGTTGGAAACCTGCTATACGAAAATCCGCTCGTATCAGGAAGAAGCTCGCACGCGTGGCTTCACACAGGAGCCAGCATGGCCTGTCATTGTCTTGCGCACACCTAAGGGCTGGACGGGGCCGAAAGTGGTCGATGGGCTTCCCGTCGAGGGGACGTTCCGCTCACACCAGGTGCCTGTGGCCGATGTGAGGACAAACCCGGAACACTTGAGCATACTTGAGCAATGGATGCGCAGCTATCAGCCTGAAGACCTCTTCGATGAGCATGGCCGCTTTAAGCCAGAACTGGCAGCCATCGCGCCGGTCGGCGATCGTCGCATGGGAGCCAACCCGCACGCCAACGGCGGCAAGTTGATGGTTAACCTGGAAATACCCGACTTTACCGACTACGCGCTTGAGGTCAAGGCGCCTGCGACCGAGCACGCCGAATCGACACGCCAGCTCGGGAAGATGCTGCGCGACATCTTTACGCAAAACGCCGGACAGCGCAATTTCCGCCTCTTTTGCCCTGATGAAACCAACTCGAATCGCCTGGGAAACGTCTTTGAGGTAGAGAACCGCACGTTTGTGGAACCTATTCTCCCGACGGATGATCATCTCTCCCCCGATGGGCGCGTGATGGAGGTACTGAGCGAACATCTCTGTCAGAAAGCTTCGCGCTGGTATCCGCTTCGATGACCGTGCAGCACACCAAATGGCTGGAAGAGGGAATTAAACTGCCCTGGCGCGCGCCGGTTTCCTCGCTTAACATTCTGTTGACATCTACGTGCTGGCGCAACTATCATAATGGGTTCAGCCACCAGGGACCAGGTCTGATCGATGTGGTACTCTCGAAGAAAGGGACGGTCGCGCGCATCTATCTGCCGCCGGATGCGAACTGCCTGCTCTCGGTGGCCGATCACTGCCTGCGTAGTCGCAACTACGTCAACTTGATCGCCATCGATAAACAGCCTCAACTGCAATGGCTCTCTATGCAGGATGCCGTTGAGCACTGTACGCGCGGCCTCTCCACCTGGCAGTGGGCGAGCAATGACCAGCACCTGGAGCCCGATGTGGTGCTGGCCTGTGCGGGGGATATTCCTACCCTGGAGACGGTAGCTGCGGCATGGTGGCTGCGGCATCACCTGCCTGAATTGAAGGTACGCGTGGTCAACATCGTGGATTTGATGAAGCTCTACCCGCCTTTCCTGCATCCGCATGGCATGGATGATGCGACCTTTGTCGAGCATTTCACGGAAGACAAGCCGGTGGTGTTTGCATTCCACGGATATGCGCGGGCTATTCATGAAATCGTGCACGGACGACCCAACACGCCGCGTTTCCATGTGCGCGGGTTCATAGAAGAGGGAACGACTACCACGCCGTTCGATATGGTCGTGCTGAACCATATGAGTCGCTATCACCTATGTATCGAGGCAATGCGGAGAGCCACGCGCGTGCGAGGACTCACCCCACCACTGATAGCGGAGTGCAACGACCTGCTCGCCAGGCACTCAGAATATGTGCGCGCCAACCTCGAGGATATGCCCGAGATACGCGATTGGGTGTGGTCGGACTGAAAAACACCCTACGGCGCAACTGCTTTACTCAAATCGTTACGGATGAGCAGCACCATATCGAATGAGCCGTTCGTGTCGCCGAAGGCGGTACGGTTCCACCACCAGTTCCAGATGCGTTGCGCGGCAAGGCCGAAATTGAATTTCGCGCCGGGAGGCGGATTATTGCCGTAGCTGAGCCAGAGCAATGGGCCAACGTAGCCGTAGAGGGCCTGTCCCGCGCAAGAAACGCTGGGATCCGTTTCGCAGATGGGCTGCTTATATCCTTCATCCCACCACGTGCGCATGTGGTACTGGTGGAACACGTAGGGACTGCCACCCAGGCTGTTCGTGCGTCCACCACCGACCGCGGTATACTGAGTCTCCATACTGTAGATGGCATCCCCGGCGCCTATGATTACCGGGAGATTCTTCGGCCAGGTTGGACAGCCGGTTGGATAATCGAAGCAGATGTTGGGATAGTCGCGCACGTACCATGCGAACGGCCACGTTGCATCAGCCGTGATTGCAATGGGTATCTGGTGTTGTCCACCATAGAATTTCTGATCCAGCTGATTGATCTTGTTCATGACGATATTGACATCAGTGGTCGTCTGCACATAGACCAGCATTTCGTGCGGACCATCGGCGGGGTGAATATACGATAACTCGTACGTATTATGCAGCGTCGGCAAAAGCAACAACACCGCCGCGACCAGGCCCAGCAGTGCCGCGCTCCCCGAAAAGAGGCCGACTTTGCGGCGCGAGGGGGGCTTACTGACCACTGGCGGTACATTGCCGTTTACACTTGCCTCTGCAACTGGCGCATCGACCGCCTTGCTGCTTAAGAACTGCCTGACAAAGTTGACGCATGTCACAACTACCGGCTCAAGGCCAATTGCTGCCAGCAGCATCAAGGGCATGGTCATGTGGATGGTCAGCCAGGGCATCTTCTCAGCGGCTCAGGAGTAGAGGAAGAGGTTGCCTACCAACCAGTAGACCAGGAAGAGGCGGAAACGAGTCGGTTGGGCAATACAGCGCAGGATGCCGATCAAGCCGAAGACTACTCCTATCTGCTCATAGAGAGGAATGACCATCAGGTAGTAATACCAGGGTTGGTTGCCACGCGCCACCTGCTGCTGCTGTATCCAGTAATAGATACCCTGCCAGATACCATCACCGATGCCACCGGCCGGGTTGGTAAAGAGTACGGTGAACAGCACCAGGAAAATGGCCCAGCCACACAGCAGCGCAAAGAACCAATGCGTCCAGGGCATAGTGACAATGGCATCCAACAACGGCTGTTTCTGTGGATCGACGAACTTCGCCAATCCACGTCTTTCCTGGGAGGGCAATTTGCCCGACATCTCACGGAAGAGCAGGATCAGCACAAAAACGCCCAATGCAATACCAAGCCAGGGGATGGTCGCCACCGTGTTTTGCTTCAAATTATTGACAAACTGATCGGCTTGTGCTGTGGGAGCTCCTCCAGGAGTCACGATGACTTTGGCGAGGGCGTCGATCCAGTTGAGCAACAACTTTCCCGCGATACCGGCAATGGCGAAGTAGACCACCACAAACAGCGGAGCGAATGTCTGCGGCAGCAACGCTCCCGGTGAAGAACCATTGCTCAAACGCGCGCGCAGGGGCAGCTTCAAACCGAGCTCCCACACGATCAGCGCACCCAGGAACGCGCCAAAAATGAGCATCTCTAAGAAGATGGCTTCTTTCGTCGCGTAGGCGAGGGCGAAACCGGCAGCAGCAATCACCAGCCAGCGCATCTTGCGATCACGCACATAACGTGCGACACCTACAATCCAGACCAGCGTAAAACAGGCAAAGTAGATGTCTTCACGTGCGAAGCGGGAGAAGTAGACCATAGATGGTGATACCGCCAGCAGGAAACTGGCGAGCAGCGCGCCCCATTTCCCAAGGTAGTCACGCAGGAAGTAGGGCAGGGCCACGATCAACGTACCCAGCAGCGCCGCGGGAATACGTACCGTGGTGGTGCTGATACCATTATCGGGCGCGCCTACTAATTGCGAGATTCTGTAGACCAGCGCGATAAAGTGGAACTGGAACGGCCCGTGCAACAACGGGTTATAGGTATAGCACGCGTAGCTGGGATCCGATGGCGGCGGGCTGATACACCAGGACCAGTGTTCAAGATTCAACAATAGCTGCCAGGAGTAGTAGGCATGCAAGCTTTCGTCGTGATGAAGCGGCTTATCTCCCAATCCCCAGAAACGCAGAATCGCGCCCAGCAGAATGACTCCCCAGAAGGGCGCCCAGCGCAGCAATTGCTCGCCCGTGGGAGGTCGCAAACGGAAACGCCGGCGCTGCGGAGGCGGCAGTATTTGCCCGTCAACTTCCTCACCGGGCGCCTCAATGTCCTCAGTCGTTCCCCTCACTACCACAAGCTCCCCCTGCTCAGCAGAGACCTCATGTTCACGTTCTACTTCGGGGGACTCAGTTTCAATTTCATTCGACACCTGGTCTGCATGATTCTCATCTGCGAGCGGTCTGGTCTCAAAGCTCTTCAATGGACTACTCCTCCTGGCCCAACTTTCAATACATTCCAGTAATACAACGCTGGCATCACGAATTTCCGGGAACTTTGTATATAGTTACGCCATTGGCCTGGTAAACGATCGGCATAAATTGACGAAAACGGCTCAGGTCAGAGCCAGCATATGTAGCGACTTCAAGATTACCTACGTAGAGATACGTTGCCTGGTAACGTGCCAGGATACTCAGTACCGTCTGGGGGTCCTTCGAGGTATAGATGCGGTTGACATCCGATCCCCGTTGGTAAAAATCGGCCGCGAAGGAATCGTTATTCAGCCAGTTCACGCGCCACTGATATTCGTGTCCTGCCCAACCAATGAGCGTTGGCAGCCCCGTAAAGGCTGAGATACGTCCGTAGTCGCTGTAATCTCCCCCCAGAGGTCCAAAAGCCTCCACAATTACCGGGGAGCCTTCCACGTGGCTATTGAGCCATTGAATGGCGTAGTAGTCTCCAGGGCTGTAGGACTGTAGATAGTCTATGCCGTTCAGGCTATTGGTGCGCTGCGCAAATTGATTGTAGCGCTGGTACGTTCCAACTAGAGGATAGACCATCCCGGCCAACAAGAGCAACAGGAAGACGACAGACCAGACCGTCTGCCCTACCCGGCGAACCCACAAATGCATGCCGATGGAACTCGAGGCGGAGCGAAAACTTTCTAGAATAAAGTACATTCCCGCACCCGATGTAATGGCGAGTAGCGCCCAGGCCTGAAAGTAGAACTTGAACACTGTGTTCATACGCGGGAAGTTCCCGGCAAAGACATCCTTCAGGTAGAAAATCTCTGTCAGAGCGACCAGGGCAAATGCCACCGTGCCTAACAAGAGCGTAAACGCCCGTGGGCGGTCATCCAAATGATACAGCGTCAATTCCACACCCAGCGCAGTAATGCAGCCAACGATCACAAACCACAGGCTATTTTTCAGCAATACCAGCGTCAAGAGAGCTGCTGCTATAATCAACACCTGGGAAACGAAACGTACCGTTAGCCAGTGCGGGCGGCCAGCGGAAGAACTCGTAGTTTCCTCACGCTCAACTTCTTCTGATTGCGTAGGCGGGGTCGATGTGCTATGCGCGAGAGGGATCTCCACGATGTCTTCTTCACTGCCGGCATCCTTGTCATCCGTTGATGCGAGGAGGGCCCGCGATATAGCCACAAACTGTTGGCTCCCTTGAACTACGGCGTGAGATCCGCTCGTTGTGGTCAATCGATTGCCGCTCTTAGATGTATCATCAGGGTGGGTAAAATCTCCATGGTGGCCATTAGCATGTCCATTGGCGCCGTTCAACGGCTTCTGGTCTCCCGACGCATTTGTGACGGCAGGTAACGCGCCCGGGTTTCCCGCTAATTGAAAGGCATCCGCCGGGGAAGCTGGGGAGCGATCGCGCAACAGATTGACCAGCAGCAATGACACGAACAGGAACATAAACGTACCATAGATCAACATTTCATCCGATATCGGGGAGCGGTCTGCCGCCCCTACTATACCGACGCCTTGCGAGGGCGAAATGAAATTGAGATAGAATGGAGCATAGAAGAAAAATGAGAGCGCGGCGAGAGAAGCGCAGTTTGTAAAGACATCCAGCACCAGCTCAAAACAAAAACGTTTGTAGGCCAACCATTGCTGTAAGGCGATACACACGAGCGCCAGGCCCAGGTAGGTCGGTAAATCCCAGCCATTCATGGTGAACAAACCGCCCAGCACGATCGCCATTAAGCCCAGATTCAGGAAGAGCCTCCACCCACGTCCAAACACGCGCAGCCCCTTCGCGTCTTCGGGGTCGCCGCTATCGCCTTGCTCTAAAAACAGGTTGAAGACGAGCCCGATGGCCAGGATGGTGAAAGCCAGTGTCAGCACGTGCGCATGGAAGCAGGAAAGCAGGAAGCTAAAGGCGGGAAACTCATTGATGGTCTTATCGACGATGCGGCTGACATTGAACCAGTAATAATAAGGTAGATCGCCATGGTCTTTCCACCAACTCTGTGTGGAGGCCAGGTTACCCAGCACCAGGCCCATCAGGATGGAGATCAAACCAAACGGAATAGCGCCGAGCATTGACGGAAACGCGAACCGTGTTGCAGATGTGCGCCGTTTCAGGAATGCGAAAGGCGAACGCTTTGCCTGACTCACCTCGCTGGAGCGCCGTCGATGACTTGCCCATGCCACAATATTGCTCGTGACGCCAAAGATGTTGACCGCAGTCAGGCCGAAGAATGTGCAGATACCTGTATTGAAGGCGATAGAGGACGGCTGCCCCAGCAATTTTGCCAGCACCGCAATCGTATAGTGCGCGTAGTAATAATAGTTGATAGGATAACCGGAGAGCCACATATCGTTGGGAGGAAAATGTTGACTGCGCATGATGGCTGAGAGGAAGCCCTCATCCATAAACATTTCATAAAAGCGGATGTCCGGGCCGTAGGAGCGAATCCAGCCAAGCAAGAACATCATGCCGAAAAATATCAGCTCGCAGACCACTATATAAACCAGGTGAGTACGCACCAACTGGACAAGGGTATTCCAGACGCGCGCAAAGCCGATGACATTCAGAGCGAGCAGTATGAGCAGCACACCGAAGATGAACAACTGGCTGAACGGTAAAAATTGTAACGTCATCAATGGCAGCCAGACGCAGAAAGCCAGCAATGCCATGCCTACAATTTTTGTAAAGGCCCAGCCGCGGTCAGGCAGATTCTTGAATACGGTAATGGTGAGCGGGAGGCACATAAGACCCAACACTTCAACCAGCGCCCACATCTGCAATAGTTCAAGCATAGATTCTCTCTAATATATCTTCAGGAAGTAGCAATAAGTACCCCTATAATAACACGCATGCTACAGCACAATTTTACGAACTGCACCGTTCGTTTCATTATAAGACGTTTTCATTATCTCATATGTTCCTAATTTGTGCCATTCATCTTATTGCAAGCGCCCATCTCTCCTATTCGCTGCCTTCTATCACCTCGTAGATAGTGACGCCATGATAACGATAGACGAGCCACAGCGTTTTTCCTACCATTTTATCAAACTTATCCAGGCCTGCCGTCGATTGTTGGGCGTAGGCATCGCGCTCCAGTTGGCCCACGTAGATATAGCGTACATGATAGTAGCGCAATAAGAGTATGGCCAGCTTCACATTGGGCGTTGTATAGATGATACCAACATCGGTCAGGCGGTTCAAGACCTGGTCGTTGGTGCGCTGCTCACCGACGTGATCTGGCCAACCCAGCACACCGGGTAAGCCTGTGTAGACGGAGACGCGGCTGAACCACGAAAATGAGTACGGCGCGGCAGCCTCCAGCACGACCGGCGACCCCGAGATATTTCCATTCATCCACGCAATAGCATCCGCGTCTCCGGGATACCACGCGCGCATAAAAGCGCTTCCATCCAACGTAGGGATGTAATTGGCGCTCTGCGCGGGCGGCTGCCACTGCGCCCAGAGCTGGTGATCGTGAATGCGCGCAAGCGTGCCGGACAACACAAAGACCGAGTTGCCCACCATGAGCAGCGCGAAGATGACCAGCCAGGTGCGCTTCACAAAACCTCCTGACCCTTGCCAGAGGCGCTGTACGACTAACGCGCCGCCGATGGCAAAACAGAACCAGGCCTGTATGGAAAACTTGAAGACCGTATTCATACGCGCATAAATGCCACCATCTAAAAAGTCGCGCACATAGACTACTTCCACTCCCAGGCTAATACACAATCCCATCAGCAGCAGGAGATAAGTGAAGCGCGTTCCGGCATCCTGCTGCACAACAAAGAGGAATACCCCTAGCGCAATCAATCCTATCAGCAACGTCTTCAGCCCGAGCAGGGCAACGAACGTCAAGACAACCCCGCACAGCAGCAGATAACCGGCAACGTGACGCGCTACTTCGACGCGGGTGGCAGGTCGCTTACCATTCTTGCTGCCAGCCGCGGTGTCCACCAGCGATAGAGTTCGAGCAAGAAGAAGCTCNNNNTGGTAAGATAATCGCCCAGGCTGCTTCCCTGTGTGACGAATTCCAGGCCATTCACATACAACTGCCGGTAGCTGGCATAGAAAGGCCAGTACAGTAAATAGGCAGACCCGTACAATACGATCAATATCCCCAGGGTGCGAACCAGTGAAACGATGCGCGCTGTAACCGCTTTACCCTTTGTGGCAACAAATGTGCGCATTACAAGAGCCGCTCCCAGAAGCAGGGCGTAGACGGGCATATCCCAAGGATTCACGCAGGCGAGCGTGCCAAAGACAAAGGCGGCAAGCGCGTAGAGCGGCAGAGCGTGCAAGGATGTTTCATATTTGCTATCTGAACAAAAGAACAATGCGATAATCCCCAGCATGAGTACTGTGATGGGCATATTCATCACGTGGGGATGCAGGTCCGCGAAGAGAAAGCTCCAGAAAGGGAACTCATTGATGGTGAAGGGAATGATACGACTGCTGCGCCAGTAATCAAACATTGGGAGTGGCAGATGGGCCAGGATAGCCTGCACCTGCTCTTTCAGTTGAAGCGCGCCGTCAAAGTTCCCGATGATCGCGGCAAAATAGCCGCCGAGCAGGGCCACCGGCATACGACGCCTGAGATTGTAGACCAGCGAAAATGCGTTACCAAACGTTAATGCGAAGAGGGTAGGGATCGCCAGGTTAAAGGCCGTCGAAGGAGCAATGCCTGTGAGCTTGATGAGCGCGCCGAAGATAATATAACCGTAATAGTAGTAGTTGATATAACCGCCAGCGAACCAGGGATCGATGGGCGGCATGTAAGGGCTGCGCAATATGGCGTTCAGGAAGGCCATTTCCATCGGCTTCTCACCGCCCAGGTTGATGGCCCACAGATTGGGATTGAGCGAACGAATGCCGGCGAAAAGCAAAAAGGCCAGCGTGAAGAGCGCCTCTTCTAGCAAGAGGAAACGCCAGCGCAGCCGTAGAAAGTCGCGTATTGCGCCCCGTTGCCAGAAAAGCAGCGCGGCGCCCGCCGCACATAACACGCCGGTCACGATCACCATGGAGAGGTGGCTGAACGCCACCAGGCGCATGTTAGCCAGCATCCAGGCAAGGTAGGCCAGCAAGAGTATGCCCAACGTCTTGCTAAAGATATAGCCACGATCTGCCAATCCTCTCAGTGAAGAGAATACCAGGGGAAATACTCCAAGACCGAGTAGTGTAATAGCCAACCACCAGGTGAAGACGGGAAAGGTGTTGGCGAAGCTATGCGTGGGAAATTGAAAGCCAAAGGGGGGAGATTGCTGGTCGTCAGCGATCTGTTGTGGAGTGAGCAACAGGCTTTTATGTGCGCCCGAAAAAAGCGCCTGAGCTTGATTGAGGAGAAACAGGCACACAAGCGATGCAGCCAGTCCAATCAAAGCTATAGCAAGCAGGACTGGTATACGTGGCACATACCAATAAATGCGACGCTTCACGCTCTGTATTTCTTCCTCCATCCTCGCAATGAGGAGGATGAGCCAGGTAGATAAACTACCTCAACAATTTGCTCTAGTATACAGAGGGTATCACCATGGGTCAAGCCTGTATTTGCTGTACTCCAGGGCTTGTGAATTAGTGCCAGGGCGACCAATCGAACATTGGAACACTCACATATATATCTAATATTGTTTCAATGAACCCGTGCTACCCTTATCAATGTCAAAGGAGAACACTCTCCAGTCATAAATGAACAGATGAAATTAGAAGAACAGCATAGGAGGTTACCAATCATGAATTATGCAGCAACCCTTGAAACGTATGAACCGTTGACTCTTGAAGAGCCGGTGTCCACGAAGCCGACACTTCCCGCAGCTCCGTTCCCCCGTAAATATGTCCATAGCGTGTTTGTCGATCTACAAGATGCCAGGCAAGCCGCGCAAGCGCTGCGCGCCGCTGGTTTCGATGAACGCGACATCCACGTCCTGGAGAGCCGCAATTTTGTGGAAGCAGTGTCACAGGACCAGTCGCCTTTCAACATCGTTACCTCAATGGACTACGATGTATACCTGCGCGAGGCCAACCGAGGGCGCTTTTTCCTGGCGGTGCGTCCTGCCAACTATGCCCAGCTGAAGCAGATCCGCGACCTGTTCGCTCCCCATCAC
>VBFM01000485.1:1380-4056 GCA_005882595.1 Chloroflexota bacterium | reverse complement strand
ACCGCGGAGATTGGCACTGCTGAGATTAGCGCTGCTGAGATTGGCTTTGCGCAGGGATGCCTTTGACATCCTTACTCGCTTCAAATCAGCCAACGCAAGGTAAGCATTATCTAGTTGAATGCCAGTCGCATCCAAAGACCGAGGACCTCCTTTGTTCTGGCTTCGGGCAAGCGGAAAGGCTTCCTTGAAAACAACAATAAGTGCCTGGCTGAGTGTCGTGAGTGGGAGAGGAGTAGCCGGTGCTTCTGGTACTTGAGAAAGTCCGTCTGGATCTTCTGCGAGGTGAGGAATTCTTGGAAGACGCAAATTGGCAACCGCAAGATCAAAGGTCTGTATATAAAACTGCTCGTAACCTGGACGCAGGAAGGTCCGTAAGAGGATTGCAGCACCGATTTTAGCACCTTCCTTTTCGTCTCCTAATCCGGTCACAGCAGCCTGGAAACGCTCTTCTGCTTGTTTCTCTCGCTCGATCTCCGAACCAGCGAAAGAGACCAATGAGACCACCGATCACAACAACGAGGGTTGAGAGGAGAATGGATGCATTCGTCCGGAGCCAGCTAAAAAGATCAGGTGTATTCTGGTTTTTCAGCTGTTGAACTTCCTGCGCGAGCTTCTCTTTATTCAAAGCGGTAACGGTCGCATCTTCAGTCGGCGTTGCCTGCACTGTTCCTGTTATCAGAGTAGTGGGTCCCGCCGCTCTTTCATGTGTACCAACCGCCGATGCTGGGACCCACAACGTGAGTACCAGGAGAAGCAGCATGGCTGCAATGGCGATGCTTGCTTTCCACATATCTCTCTTGAGCCAGTGCATAAGTAGGGCCTCCACAGTGCAATGATTGAACATCATGAAAAGCGAACGCTCATCTCCTTCATGGTACCATAAAAACAGATCAATCAGGAGGCCGAGAACGAGGTATCTTTACTTGTCTCCCACAGGAAAAGCAATCTTGTGCAAGATTCAGCGAGGATGCGTTTGTACCCAAAGTATGGTTCAATGCTGGCAAAGGTGCCTGACAAAGCACATTCACGCATCTCACTCCAACGATGCATGGGTGCGACTACCAGCACAAGCTCGTCCTGGGCGAACACATCAGCCTGCAATCCTGATGGAAGCATTGATGGATATCCTTCAATCAGGCCAAAGTCCAGCAACCAATTCAGCTCTACTGTTGATTATAACACATAAGCATGTATTTTATAACACTCTGGAATGATTTTTATGTTATCCATATCAATATCTTTGATAACCGGAAACTATGTATTAAATAACTTGAAAGCATGGTTTTATTATGTTATTGTTTACCTAATGAAGCCGAGGTTTCAAAAGAACGTTAATTGCCAACGCCTGACGTATCGGATATTTACAGCAAGTTAAGGAGCAAACCCATCCTTTCTTTTGTCTGGTTCCTATGCAGGGGTTTTCCTCTCCCCCCGGGTTGCCCCACATAGGAACTACTCCAGGCAGTAGTACCCTGGTGAAACGTATACATAGTTCGTAACATTAGTTACAAATAAATTTCCAGCGCTGTGATTACCGGGCATGTTTTTGCCAACTTTAGCACATTTGCAGCACGTTTTTTCAAGTCCTTGACTTTTCTTTGTCCATCAGGTATACTTCGGTCAATTCAAAAGTAACATTAGTTACAATTGAAAAGCTTCGTTACTGTGATGAACGAACACGCTCCTCAATGAAGAGGAGCAAAGGTACCGAAGTAGAGAGGAAGCAATTGGCAGCGAAGCTCCGGCAAAAGTTGAGTAAGCGCAGTAATCGAACATTACGTTCCCATATGTTGTGTTTATCAAGCACAAAAAGGAGAATGATCTGATGCAGACACGATTGGCTTCTTGTTCTCGAGTCCTTGCGCTCGCGGTGATGCTGGCTCTTGCCCTGGTGGGCTGCGGCTCGCAGTCATCATCGAACAGCAATGGACAGATCACTGTCCACCTCGGGTATTTCCCCAACCTGACCCACGCAGCAGCGATTGTAGGCGTGGCGCGTGGGACATTTCAGAATGCCCTTGGATCAAACGCGAAGCTGGAGACGAAAAACTTCAACGCTGGCCCCGCACTGATCGAAGCGCTCTTTGCCGGTTCTATCGATATTGGCTACGTGGGCCCTAATCCGGCAATCAACGGCTACGTGAAAAGCCACGGTACGGCACTGCGCATCATCGCTGGTGCATCCAGTGGCGGCGCGCTGTTTGTCGTGCAATCGAATGAGCGCATTCAAACGCCCAAAGACCTGGCCAACAAGACATTCGCCACGCCGCAGCTTGGCGGAACACAGGATGTTGCACTGCGCTACTATCTCCAGCAGAACAATCTTGCCCCCGTTGACAAGGGCGGCAACGTGAAGATCGAGCCTACTGATAACGCCACCATTTTGTCGCTGTTCAAACAGGGGAAGATTGATGGCGCATGGGTACCCGAACCCTGGGCAACACGCATGGTGGTCGAAGGAAAAGGGAAAGTGTTCGTTGATGAACGCACACTATGGCCCAATGGACAGTTTGTGACCACCGATATCGTGGTACGCAAAGCATTCCTGGATCAGCACTCCGACCTGGTCAACAAGTTCCTCCAGGCCCATGTCGATACCGTGCAGTGGATTCTCAGCAATCCTGACAGCGCCAAGAGTATCATCAACAGCGAAATTAAGCGCATCGCCGGTAAAGG
>VBFM01000485.1:0-1374 GCA_005882595.1 Chloroflexota bacterium | reverse complement strand
TGACCAATGAGCTTGATATTGCCTTCAACAACCTTACCATCACCTACGATCCCTTGACCACCACGCTGACGCAATCGGCAGACAGAGCATACTCCCTGGGATTTCTGGGCAGCAGTAAGCCTGACTTGAGCGGCATTTACAACCTTGGGTTGCTTAACCAGGTACTCGCGTCCAAAGGGCTGGCTATAGTACAGGGTCCGTAACGCAATCAGTGAGTAGAGAGGATACAGTACATGTTTCGCCAGTTAACGTTGAGTAACGAGCAGCGTATTGAGCAAACCGCGGGCAATGACCAACCGGCGCCCGGTGGTATCCCCCTCAAGATCGAGGGCGTAAGTAAGACCTTCGCTGGCCGCACAGGGAGCGTCGAAGCCCTGCGCCCGGTGGAACTGGACATAGCCGCCGGTGAGTTCATCTGCCTGCTCGGCCCAAGTGGCTGCGGCAAGTCAACCCTGCTGAGTATCATCGCAGGGCTAGAAGCTGCTAGCAGCGGCACAATCATAGCCAATGGCAAAGAAGTGCGCGGGCCAGGTACCGACCGGGTTCTCCTGTTTCAGGAAGCCGCGCTCTTCCCCTGGCTCGATGTTCAGCGCAATGTCGAGTTCGGGCTGCGTCAGGCAGGGAAGCACGCAAAGGAGCGGGCAGCCCTGGCCAGGCACTTCATAGAGCTAGTGCATCTCAAGGGGTTCGAGCGCAGCTTCGTGCACCAACTTTCTGGCGGGATGCGCCAGCGCGTCGCCATCGCGCGAGCGCTGGCCATCGACCCGGCCATATTGCTCATGGACGAACCATTCGGCGCCCTGGATGCGCTAACCCGCGATCGCTTGCACACTGAACTGGAATCCATCTGGGCGGCAACACGCAAAACGATCGTGTTTGTGACGCATAACGTACGCGAGGCCGTGGCGCTCGGTGACCGCGTCATAGTCTTCTCACCGAGGCCAGGGCGCATTGTGCGCGAGTTTTCTATCGACCTGCCCCGCCCGCGCTCGTTGGAGAATCATCTACTAGTTGATCAGGCGGCCCAGATCATGACTGTCCTACATGAGGCGATGGGCGAACATGAACAGGAGATAGCCAATGGCACAAGCAATTAGCGCGTCCACAAAACGCTTGAGTATAAACTCTTCAGTGCTGACAAAGTGGGCACGGCGCACAGTATTCTATATCCTTTTGCTGGCTTTCTGGCAAGTACTTGCCAGCCTCGCCATCTGGCCAGATTACCTGTTCCCAGGTCCGCTCGCGGTATTCAACTCGCTGGTTAACGGTTTCCAAAACGGCCTCTACCTCCAATCTACGTTCGCGAGCCTGCAGCGACTGGCGGTTGGATATATCATCGCCCTCGTGGTCGGCATGGTGCTTGGTTTACTGATC
>VBFM01000057.1:0-7325 GCA_005882595.1 Chloroflexota bacterium | reverse complement strand
TTCGGTGGTATTACACGCGGCGAAGAGGTGGCAAAGGGCGTGATTATGGCCCAGGCCGAGTTGCCCAAGGGCATGCCCATCGTAGTGCGCCTCTCTGGAACAGGCTCAGAAGAGGGGAAGGCCATGCTGAAAGACGCCGGGCTGGACTGGGGCCGAGATATGCGCGAGGCGGCTCAGAAGATTGTTGCTGCGATAGATGCCAGAGAATAGAGGAATAAGTTATGAGTATTTTGCTGGATAACAACACACGCGTGATCGTGCAGGGTATCACCGGGCGCGAGGGACAGTATCACACGCGCAATATGAAGGCGGCTGGCACGAACCTGGTAGGCGGCGTTACTCCTGGCAAAGGAGGAGAAACCATCGAGGGGCTGCCGGTTTTCGATACCGTCTCCGAGGCCAGAGCCGGTACGGGGGCGACGGCCTCGTGCATTTTTGTTCCAGGTCCTTTTGCAGCCGATGCCATTATGGAAGCAGCAAGCGCCGGTATCGAGTTGATCGTCTGCATTAGTGAGTGGATTCCTATTATCGATATGACGCGCGCCATGCTGGTGGTGCGCGAACACGGGGCGCGCCTGATCGGTCCCAACTGCCCCGGCATGTGTACCCCCGGTCATGGCAAGATCGGTATCATCCCCTATTCGATCTTCACGCCTGGCCCGGTTGGCTTCATCTCACGCTCCGGGACGCTTACCTACGAAGTGGTGGCGCTGCTGACCGAGGCGGGTATTGGGCAATCCACCTGCATCGGCATCGGTGGCGACCCGATTATCGGCTCGACCTTCGCGGATTATCTGAAGCTGTTCGAGGCTGATGCGCAGACAAAGGTCGTCGTGATGTGCGGAGAAATTGGGGGAAGCGACGAAGAGGATGCCGCAGAGTTTATCAAGACGATGAGCAAGCCAGTGGTGGCATTTGTCTCAGGGCGTACAGCTCCTCCGGGAAAACGTATGGGGCACGCGGGGGCCATCATCTCCGGCAACACGGGTACGGCGCAGGGGAAGGTAGCGGCGCTGCAGGCAGCGAAGGTGCCGGTGGCCGATACCATTTTCGACATTCCAGGTCTGGTAAAAGAGGCATTGGCGCGCGTATCATAAGTATATACGAGGAATTTTGTCTTGGAGGGGCGCAAAGGGTTGCGCCCCTCTATATTGGATGGTCTACCCTGAAGGCATTAGTATGACAACTGCCCTGATCTATGATCCTATCTTTTTGGAACACATTACGCCTGCCAACCATCCCGAGCAGCCGCAGCGTTTGCAGGTGGCGATGGATGTGCTGCAAGCCTTGAACTGGCTGGAGCGTGACGGGTTGGTGCAACTTGCGCCGAGAGCAGCTAGCGAGGATGAGCTGGCGGCGGTGCATGAGCGAGAATATATTCGCAAGGTAGAGGCTGCGGCGCGTAAAGTCGCTGAAGACCCGGCCAAAGGCGGGCGCAAAACACGCTTTTTCGCGACCGACACCTACGTTTCCGCGAAGTCGTACGAGGCGGCTATTCGAGCCGCGGGAGCGCCCCTCACGGCTATCGATGCGATCATGAAAGGCGAGATCGACAATGCCTATTGCCTGGTTCGCCCGCCGGGTCATCACGCCGTCGCGGAATCGGCGATGGGCTTCTGCCTCTTCAATAACGTAGCAGTCGCAGCGCGCTACGCTCTTGATCGCTATGGACTCGAACGAGTGATGATTATCGACTTTGATGTGCATCATGGCAATGGCACGCAGGAAATGTTTTATAGTGACCCGCGCGTCCTCTATTTCTCCACGCACCAGGCTCCATTTTATCCAGGCACGGGGCTGGCAGAAGAACGTGGGGAAGGGCCGGGAGAAGGGACTACTATCAATGTTCCACTGCCCGCCACTACGGGATATGAGACATTAGAGCCAGTCTTTCGACAGGTCATGGCACCCGCGGCGGATCGCTTTGACCCGCAACTTATGCTGGTCTCCGCGGGCTTTGACGCTCATTGGGATGATCCGCTGGGCGGATTCAATCTCTCAACGGCGGGATTTTGTAAGCTGATGGGTATTATTCTTGAAGAGGCCCAGTTTCTGTGCAATGGGCGGCTGGTGCTTGTCCAGGAGGGTGGCTATAGCCTGGATGCCATGGCCTCTTGCGTGGCAACGTGCATCAATCTGCTGCTGGGCGATGATGCCGCCGTGGATAGCCTGGGGCAGGCTCCGCATATGCCGTATCGCTTGAACAGCGATGTGTTGATCGCGGAACTGCGCCGCATTCATCATTTGACGGGGTATCGCATGCGCAATGCGCCGAAACCGGATATTGAACGGCTGCGGCGTGAGATTAAGGGGCCGAATGCGTAGATTTTTCTTTGGAGAGCGAATGTCCGCATCTGAACATGTGCGCCCGTTGACCATTGACGATATTGCCTTTGTAAAGCGCTTGCTGAGCGCCTCTGAATATATCTATCAACGGTTCACTTTTGACGAACTGCCGATGCTGCTGAAACACTATCCGGCGGTCGGGATGTTTCGTGGCAACTCTCTCCAAAGTTTTTTGTTGGCGCAAACGGTGAACGCGCCCTCGGCCTGGATAGGTGGGTTTGGGGTGAATTGGTCGGAGAGCCGCTCCTATATACCCATGCTGGATACGCTGCTTGAACACCTGATTCCCCTCCTGGTGAAAAGAGGCGTGCGCCATCTTTATTACTCAGGCAATGATTTGCAAAATGACTGGCTGCGTGAGGTTCTCTTAATGCGAGACTTCAAGCCGCATCGCCTGCTCTACGCTTATGATAAATTCGATTTTCTTATCCCCTCGACCGGCAATCAGAACGTAAAGATTCGCCCCGTTGAGCGACGTGATATGCCCGCACTGCTCGCTATTGAGGAAGCCTGTTTCGAGGATTTCTGGCGCTATGACGCAGTCTCTTTCGAGGATATTGCTGCGACCCATCCTTACTTTGTGGTGGCAGAACAGGCTGGGAAGGTGGTTGGCTATCAATTCAACGCGCTGGATAGCGAATTTGGTTACCTGGTGCGCATCGCGGTGCATCCTTCGGCAAGCGGCCAGGGCATCGGTGTGCGCCTGATGAGCGAGGCTATCGAGTTTTTCAAACAGGCCAAAGTGCTGCGCATTATGCTCAACACGCAGGACGATAATGCGCACGCTCACCGGCTCTATGAATGGTTCGGGTTTGTGCGTATTGAGCAGATCGGGTTTGTTTTGAGAAAACAGATATAGTTAAATCCAGCCTACCAGGCACCAGACATCGAGCGGCTCGGTCTTATTCTTAACCGTGAGTGGGGGAAGTTTCGTCACACGAATATGTTGACGCACGCGCGTGAAGGTCGAGTGGTTTAGCAGGATATTATTATCAGAGGCGTTTGATTCCAAACGCGATGAGACGTTGACGCTATCTCCAATAGCGGTATAGTTCTGCATTCTCTCCCTGGAACCGATGTTTCCGACCATGGCTTCGCCGGTATTGACTCCAAAGCCAAAGGCAACGGGGACATCAAGCGGCTGAGAACGCTGGTGTTCCAGGACGGCCAGGCGCATCTTCCAGGCGGCGCGTACCGCGCGCAAGGCGTGGTCTTCCTGTGGCAAAGGCGCATTGAATATGGCCATGAGCGCATCGCCCCAGAATCCAGTCACCGTGCCTTCCTCGTCCCAGATAGCCTTGACCATGATCTCCAGGTAGGTATTGAGCAGGTTCATCACGTCTTTGGAGGGCACATTTTCACTCAGCCGGGTAAAGCCACGCACATCGGCGGAAATGACCGAAATTTCCCGTGTTTCGCCACCCAGGTTCAGGGCATTGGGATTTTCTATGAGCTGCTGCACAACGTTGGGATGGACGTAGCGGCCAAAGATGCGGCGGATATCCTTGACTTTGGCCTCCGCACGCTTGAGTTCGGTGCGATCATCTATGACAAGGGCCATACCGATGGGCGTATTCTGGGCATCTCGCAGGGAAGAGACATAGAGTGACAGGTTCACAGGTCCACGCCCAGGTATCTCGCAATCGACCGAGCCGGGTACAATCGTGCCGTGTTCGTGTTGCATAGGGGCATTTTGCAGGAGTTCAACCAGGCCAACCTGGGTTAAGCCGCGAAAGACATCGCGATAGTGCCTACCGATGGCCGAGATCGGATTGATGCGCAGGATGTTGCCAGCCGCGTCGTTAAATTTGGTTATGATGCCCGATGGGTCGGTGGTGATAACGCCGTTAGCAATAGAGGTGAAGATGTTGTCCATGTATTGCTTGTCTTCTTCGACTGTGCGCAGGGCCTGGCTGAGATCTGCGAACAGGCGAGCATTATCGATAGCAATAGCCGCTTGATGGCAGAAAGCCACGAGCAGGTCGCGGTGTTTGGGGCCAAACAGATTGGCGTTGATACGGCTATCTACATAGACCGCTCCGATACAGTTCTCGCGTACTATCAGAGGTGCGCAAATGATGGAGCGAATGCCATAGGCGACAATGCTCTCCTGCGCTTTCATCTCAACCTGTGCATCATCGGTCAAGAGCGGCTCACGTGTGCTTACTACGCGCTTGACGGTACCGATGCTGAATTTGAACTCATCGCGGTCAATGGTGCGGGCAAGTTTATCGCGCGCGATTTCAAAAGTCAGCTCTTTCGTGACTGGATGAACCAGTACCAGAAAGCCACGTTCCGCATTGACGACGCGAATGACCTCATCCATCACCAGGCGCAGCACTTTATCAAATTCCAGGGTCGAGTTGAGGATACGGGCGATTTCGTACAGGGTTTCCAGTTCGCTGCGCTGCCGTTTCAAATTGTCAATGCTTGTATTGAGGGCTTCCCGTTCGCGCTCGAAACTGCTAACAGCAGAAGCCGACGGGTGAGAGAATTGTGATGTTGGAGGGCGCGGGAAAGCTTGCGAAGACTGTTCAAGCTGTTCTTGCAAGGTGAGTAACACGCGCTGCGCGCCCTGGTTCAGCCTGCCCAATTCAAGGTCGGCAGTGCGTGATATGCGCAATGAATCGCTTAATAAACGGACACGGGGATCGCCCGATTCTCCGGCGTAAGTTCCTTCGACGGCCACCTCCAGCTTGCGTGTATGCTCGTGCAGCAGGCGCGAAATGCGCATCAGCGCCTCGCCGAGCGAGCGTAAGTCACTGTTGGCTTTCCATGCCGGATCAGGGGTATTGGCAGATACGGTCACACTATCCCTCCATACATACATAATTGGATGCTTCCGACAACCAATTTAGACGAAAAATTTCCATACGGCAATGTGTTCAACAAGAGTGTCAGAGTTGTTTGCATACTTTTCAAGCTAAATAGCACAGAGAGACTAAGCTGCTGATCTATTATAACACACCTGTTGAACACATTGCCGTACCTGTAACATTTCTGCCATGCCCCACTGTCCTGTATGGATTTCGCCTTGAAGTCTGGTCTACAAATACCATTACTATATGAAAGGATACTCACTTAATGACTACTCCTGAACTCATGATTGAAGCTCGCGATTTGCGGCGTAGTTTCGCAACGAAAGAGGCCGTAGCGGGGATTAGTTTTACCACTCGTAAGGGCGAGATTTTTGGACTGCTTGGCCCGAATGGAGCTGGCAAGACGACTACTATTCACATGCTGACCGGGCAGATCGAGCCGAGCGGTGGCAGTGTGGACATTACGAAGGCAGGCAGCGGTGGTGAGTACGATTTAGAGAGGGAAAGCGCAATAAGACAGGATTCCACCACAAATCGAGGGTTGGGGGCGGACGCCCACAAGGGACGTCCCTACATTTCAGCTTTCCCCGACCCCACCAGAGGGTGGAACCACTTGACGGAGGCGCTTGCCAATTGCCTGGAAAAACGATAGCATTGAACCAGACACGTTATCGAGCAACGTTGAAAGCGAGTCCATTGTGAAAAGTTCGCGGCTGAGAGGACTTTGGCGACATCCAGACTTTCTCAAGATGTGGGGCGGGCAGACGGTTTCTCTGTTCGGCTCACAAGTTTCTTTGCTGGCTATTCCCCTGACGGCGGTGCTGGTTCTCAACGCAACAGCGCTACAAATGGGCATATTAACGGCTTTGGGTACACTTCCCACGCTCCTTTTCGGACTATTTGCCGGAGTATGGGTAGATCGATTGCACAGAAGCCCTATCCTTATCGTCGCCGATGCCGGGCGCTTTCTGCTACTTTGCTTGATTCCCCTTTCCGCTGTGACCGGCATACTACACATCGGGATACTTTACGTGCTCACTTTTCTTGTGGGCATACTTACCATCTTCTTCAATGTGGCCTACCGTTCATACCTGCCATCGCTGATCGAGCGCGAACAACTGATCGAGGGGAATAGCAAATTAGAACTCAGCCAATCAGTCAGCGAAATCGTTGGACCGGGGCTGGCAGGCACGTTGGTACAGATCTTGACGGCTCCTGTAGCCATTCTGATAGATGCGTTCTCCTTTCTAGTATCCGCTCTCTCGCTGGCATGGATTCACACACCTGAACAACGGCCTGAAAGCGATACAAAGCAAAAAGGCATGCTGCGCGAGATAGCAGAGGGGCTGCGCTTCGTCTTCGGCAAGCCCATACTACGCGCGCTGACGAGCAGTTTTGCCACACTGACCCTGTTTAATAGCGTGCTAGAGGCGGTGTTTATCCTGTACCTGACGAGAGCGCTGGGCATCACACCCGTTGTATTAGGCATCATCTTCGCGATCAGCAGCATTGGCTTCTTGTTGGGCGCACTGTTGGCCGGTTGGCTCACTCATCGAATCGGCATTGGCATTACATTACTGCTCACTCCCCTCGTAATTGGGGGATCGGATCTGTTGATACCCCTGGCGGGCCAGGCGCCTCTGCTCGCTATTCCCCTGATTGGACTGGCCCAACTTTTATTTGGCCTGGCAAGGCCGGTCTTCAGCATCAACCAGGTAAGCCTGCGCCAGGCGCTCACTCCAGAGCGGCTCCAGGGGAGGATGAATGCCAGCGTGTCGTTTGTGGTGTTCGGGATTCCAGCGATCGGCGCATTGCTTGGAGGAGTGCTTGGTCAGGACATTGGTTTGCAGAAGACATTGATTATAGCAGCTGCTGGCGAAATACTCGCGTGTTTGTGGATTTTCTTCTCACCTGTCAGAAGGCTGAGGGAAGAGCTGAAAGCAGGATGATATACTCATAGACAAGACTGAAAGCTGCTTTACTTTAGAATGGGAGAAGTGATCCGTATGCCAACACACAGCCCGTTCATAGAACGGTTACGGCGAGGACCTATCTTATGTGATGGCGGGATGGGAACTGAACTCTATGCCCGAGGAGTTTCCTACGAGCGGTGCTTCGAGCAACTGAATCTCACGGATGCGGAATTGGTCAAGACCATTC
>VBFM01000484.1:0-4563 GCA_005882595.1 Chloroflexota bacterium | reverse complement strand
CAGAGCCATCAGTAACCGGCGCAATATACGTCTACGTACCTGCCGCCAGGCGAGCCAGAACGCGACAAGTCCGATCAACATCCAACGAAAGGCATGGCCACTTGGATAGCCAAAATCAGCAAAGGCGTCTTCTCCATAAAGCGGAGCAGCGACAGCATTTTGCTTGATAACTGTCTGCCAGTGCAAGGGAGCGGGAGCGAACCACCATATGCCCAGCAGTAATGGAATACGCCTCAAAACTGATTGATGCAATTGCGGGCAATTCAGCGTGCCCATTCCCTGTTGTATGGAAACAGGTACAGGCTGCTCAATGTACTGCTTCCCCAGGTATTCACCGCCGATGCCGATGCCTAGCAATAGTATCAGCACCAATGCCACACGGCGGCGATACCCTAGCAACCAGCACACGATACATAATGCAAGCACAATAACAGCGCTTATTTGTGCCTCACCCAGGTATTTCCACTCGCGCACTACACAATCAAAGCGCGTCAAGGGGCGTTGTAACACCCACTGCTCCTGGCCCAGCGTGAGAGCGGTGAGACTACCTGTTGATACAAGATAGGTGTAGAATGAGAATACTCCCAGAAATATCAATGCTAGAAAAAGCCATTTATATGCAGTGGGAATACGGTTTACTGTTCTGCTATTCATCAGTTAACATCTTCCAGGGCGACTGATCGGATGATCCTGAGGTATGGGTAACTCTCAGGGATAATCAGCCTTTTATTTTGAGCATTATACCATGCAAGTGTTTATACACCCCACCGCGCATACAAAGAGTACTATGTATAGATGATCCGTAGGGGCGAGGGAGGATGATGTGGGGTTGGGAGGGCCTTTATGGTCGCCCGCGGGGTGGGGGGTGGTCGTGTTCTCAAGATGGAAGCCAGATGAACAGGACGCGGGCGACCATAAAGGCCCTCCCTTCCGCTCCCCACCGCTCTCGCCCCTACGGCTGTTGATGGGCTTGGTCTTAGATTGATGCCTCTTGGGCGACCGCAAGGGCGCCCTGGTTTCTTGAAAAGCAGCCTCTTGAAATGTACACAAGAAAAATGTGAGTATCGCTTTAATAAGTATGCTATGAAGATATTGACAGAAAACATTCTTATATTTTACAATAGATACGAAAAGCATTTTGTTATTTGTTGATTTGACTTTTTTACAATTCATACCAGGTAGGAGAGTATTGTTATGCCGTACGAGCCAGCACATCAACAGATGGGGAAATCTGTTGGAGCCAGGTTGAAAGAGGCCCGGTTGGCAAAGAAGTATACACAGAGCCAACTTGCGGCGGGTGATTTCTCTGTTAGTTATATTTCAGCTATTGAGCGGGGACAAATTCATCCCTCACTCCGGGCTTTAGAAATATTCGCATTACGCCTGGGACTTACCTCAAAAGACCTGTTGGTACCTCAGGTTCCAGGTGGGAATAATGTGTCTGCGGCATCCAGAGAGATGAGCACGGAAGATGAAATTGAGTGGCAGATACTCGCGGCACAGGTAGCGATATGGCAAGGTTCACCTCAACAAGCGATTCAACAGCTAGGTAATGTCCTTTCGTATAGCTTAACCCCACAACAAGAAATACTTGTAAACTATGTACTTGCGCAGGCATATGCACATAATAATCAGTTGCAAGAAAGTGAACATATACTCTCCAAAGCAATGCAGATCGCGAAAGATGGAAATGATTACATCCATTTTCAATTACTGAACCTACAAGGGATCATACATCTCTCTTTGCATGACTATACGCAAGGAATCACCTTCCATCAACGGAGCCTGGAAAAACTGGAAGCGTGGCAAGATGCTTTTCTTATGGGAGAGGTGTATGGACACCTGGGGCACGATTACATGCAACTTGATCGTGTTGATGAAGCGCAGGATATGTTCAGAAAGGCATTGCAACTGACAGACGAGTTAACACCGCTTCAGCGCCTGGCAATTTACTGGAATAGTTGCCAGCAGTGTACTGAGTCGGGAGAATACTTACAGGCCAGATTGCTCGGATATAAATGTCTCAACGTGCTTTCAGGAGCAGAGGAACAGGCAATCAGGAGGGAACTCCGCCACGCGCTTGGACGAGCCATGATCCAGAGCAACCAGCAAGGAACGCGCGACTACCTGGAAAAAGCCTTAGCAGAGGCCCAGGCTCTGCAAGATCAACTAATACATGCGAGCGCGCATATCCATATGGGGGCGTGGTTGCTCACACAGGATGAGGTGGCTGAAGCCAGGAAGCATGCTCAAAAAGCGAGCAAGCTGTTATCCTCCTCCGGAGATAGCAGTATAGCAGCCGATGCACATATTCTTTCAGGGAATATCGAGTATGCACAAAAACGCTATAAGGCTGGCGATGCGCAATTTGAAGCTGGTCTTGAGATGCTGGAACGTCTAAACAATCGTGAAGACCTGGCCGATCACTCAGCTCATTACGCACAACTCCTGGAAGATCATGGCGATATACGTCGAGCAGTGCTGTACTGGAAGAAAGCCTTCGACAGCAGGCAGAGGACGAATAAGTACGGAGGAGAGTGATCTGCCCGCACATACGCAAAGAAGCGCCTGCCAGCGGTTACTCAGTAGGCCGCACATCCAGTTTCTTGAACATAGCCTCGAGCAGGTTATGGTCTTCCGCATCTGTCAGCCGTAATTCGGTCTTACCGATCGGTGTTTTCAAGCTGCCGCGCTCATTCACCGGCGATTGGCTGCGAATGGCGTGAGGGTTTCCTCCAAGCCAGCGTACAGGCTCAAGAATTGATCCAAGCGGAACGGAAACCAGGACATAATGCCCGCGTAATGATGCATCAAGGTCTTGCAGGTGTAGTTCCAGTGTATCTTCATGTTGAGTTACCAGCCCCACCAGCGACCCCGATTGTAAATCAATGACAGGCTCTCCCATGGGGCGCCCTAGCATTTCAGCCCTGCGTCTCGTTTTCCCCTTACGTGTCCCACTGCCGCTAGCAACAAGGGATGTGTAGGTATGGGCTGCCGGGCCTTGTTCATCTGACTGGATGGCAGTATACAGCGTCGCTACCTCTACCAGATTTTGCAGAGCGCGCTGTCGAAGTGTGCTCTGCATGATGTGCGAACTCATGCGCAGCGCCTGTTGCAAGAGCGACCTTGCCCAGACATCGTTATCTACATGATCGTGACGTGCCTCTTTTAGCACGGCCCGAGCCTGGCTACCAGCGTGCGAGGGGGAGTAATAGCCGGTGAGTACGTGCCATTGTCGACCAACAATTGTCCATCGCCTCCGGTGACGGCTGCGCGCATGGCATCGTAGGTCTCCAGGTAAGCTGTGTGGCAGGCAGCACAGCCGATCAGGTGATAGAAGAGCGGCGCAAAGCGTAAAGTAGCTTGCGTATCGTTGTTGAGCAGCGCTCCTACGAAATCGGGTAATTGCTGGTAGAATACCAGGTGATACTCATTATCGACACCGCTCTCGTGAAGAGAGGCCTGTTCTTCATGGGGTGAAAGCGTTGGAATTGTCAGTATATCTTGTAACCACTGCGCAAGTGGTAGATATGCATCTTGTGAACCGGTATTGCCTTCAAATTGATTGTGTTTGTCCATGTATGTTCCTCCAGATTCTGTGTGCCTACTACTCTGCTCATTCTCCCTCGTAGAAGCGCGCCAGACGCTTGCATTGTGATGAGGTAAGACGGATTGTCTCCTCACCAGACCAATCAAGCAAACCTTCAGCAACCAGATGTTGTAGACCCGTCTGCACCTCTTTTTCAGAAAGATTATCCTGCACCAGGGTCTGAATATGCACTGTTATCTCATTAGTAGCAGTGGCATGTACTCCATACTCTGACAAACGTAAAGCAACGAGAACTCCCAAATTAGAACTACTTTGCTGTAAACAATGGCGCAACTTTTTATGGGCGTGGTCCTTATGCTGGCTTACGTGGGCAAGCGGCGCATCATCGACCAGGGCTGCGAACTCCTGGCGCACAGCTTGCGCCAGCTCATCCGCTCCTATTTCTTCCAATTCCTGGATAACCGCCTGCAATTGGTGCGGTGCCACACTCAACTTCTCGATACATTGTTTCAGCAGACGGCGCAACGTTTGCTGAGAGGCAGCTGCAAGCGCGGCTTCTTCCGGGGTAGCAAACGGAATAGTTCCCCATAATGATTCAACGACATCGCTCATAGGATTACTATCTTCTTCATGCCCACCTGATTTCTCAAGTTCTGTCAGGGTATTGGTGGGAGAACGATACTTGCGCAAACGGTCAATCGCTTTATTTTTCGCGCTGCGATTCAGGAAAGCGTAAAACTGCGCGTTGGTTAAATTATCGAGCGCGGTCTTTGGTGCAGCATCTCCGCCTCCAAGCACATGGAAACGTGTCAGTTGCTCAATCACGTGACCAACCACCTGGTCGACCTCAAATGCATCGAAAGCTAGTGGTCCTAAATAACGCTGGGCGCGATGGTGCAAATAGGCGTACAGCGAATTATAATAGTCTTCTAAATTATACCTGAGATCATGTGCCGAGAATGGCATGAAAAGAACCCTCCGAAGCGTTAGCCAAGCAAAAGCCGCATAATGGA
>VBFM01000483.1:2608-4264 GCA_005882595.1 Chloroflexota bacterium | reverse complement strand
AATCTGATTGCCAATGCTCTGCGCTACTCACCACGGCAAACGCCCATTCGTATTGCCGCCACGGTCGAGGAGGAAGAACACCTGGTACGCATCTGTGTGGTTGATCGCGGTTCAGGCATCCCCCCTGACAAACAGGAAATTATCTTCGACAAATTTGTGCGCCTGGAACGGGACATGCACGGCGAGATTCGAGGCAGCGGCCTGGGGCTTTATATTACACGACAGCTGGTCGAGGCTATGGCAGGGACCATCTCCGTAAAGAGTCGTGGAGTCAGAAACGAGGGCTCTACGTTTTCATTTACACTGCCACTAAATGCTTCCAGCGAATAGCTGCGGAATGAGCGACCCTTGCGGTCACCTTGAAAGCGAAGGTAAGGAGCATCCTATGGCACGCGTGGCAATATACCTGCAAGACAAACACGACATACGCGAAGGCATGGCATACGCCCAGTATGCCGAGCAGCGCGGCTTCGAGGCCGTGTGGCAGGCCGAATCGCGCCTCGTGCGTGATGCAATTGTACCAATGGCTGCCTTTGCGGCGGTGACAACGCGCATGAAAATTGGCAGCGGCGTGTTGAACAACTGGACGCGCAACATCGGATTGCTCGCCGCGACCTTCTTGACGCTCGACGACCTCGCGCCGGATCGCATCATCTGCGGCATCGGCGCGTGGTGGGACCCGCTGGCGAAACAGGTGGGCATTGAACGCAGAAAGCCCCTCAAGGCCATGCGCGAGACCGTCGAAGTGCTGAAGCGCCTGCTCAAGATGGAGCGCGTCACCTTCCACGGCGAATTCCATCACGTGGATGGTATCGAGCTCGATGTCGTACACGGGCGACGCGAGCCGCGCAACGTGCCCATCTACATCGGCGCGACGCACATGGGCATGATGGAGCTGGCAGGCGAAATCGCCGACGGCGTGCTGCTCAATTATTGCGTGCCCCCAGCATACAATTCCGAAGCCCTGGAACACATTGAAATCGGCGCGAAAAAAGCCGGGCGCACCCTGGACGACATTGATCGCCCGCAGTTGATCGTGTGCTCGGTAGATTCCGATCACCATCGAGCGGTGCAGGCGGCCAAGGAATTGATTACACAGTACCTTGCCCAGCAGCCGCACATTGCTCAGGCCAGCGGCACGCCACCGGAAACCGTACAGAAGGTGCAGAGCATTCTCGGCTGGCCCGCCACCAAAGAGCAGATTCACGAGGCCATGCAGTTTGTGCCGGACGAATTGATTGAGCGCATCACCGCCAGTGGCACACCCGACGAAGTCCGCACGAAGGTAGAAGAGTACAATCGCAATGGCTGCACCTGCCCGGTACTTTACCCTCTGGGTGACGATGTGAAGCTGATGATTGATACGTTTGCCCAGGTGTAACCTAGTGGATGCCGTGCAGCTGCTTGAAGGTCGAAATCTCGTCCGCCGCGCGTAAATAGCCCTCCGGCTGGCCGAACGATTTGCCCAGTCGCGCGCTTGCCTGTGCATAAGCGGGTTGAGCCAGCATTTCCTCAGCTATAGTTCGCAATCTTTGTGCTGTAACGCGGGTCTTGTGCATGGTTTTACCGGCTCTAAGCTGTTCAATGCGCCGCCCAACCACGTTCTGATCTGCCGTTTGTGGGATGACCACGAAAGGTACGCCGTAGTACAGCGCC
>VBFM01000483.1:0-2532 GCA_005882595.1 Chloroflexota bacterium | reverse complement strand
TACTGAGCCAAGAGCAGCTATGTTGGTCCATTTGCCAACCGATAGCACGACTTTTCGGTCGCTATCAGCAAATGCCTCCAGGCATGTGCGGTAAAAGTCTGCTTGATCGTTGAAAACCGTGCCTAACGAAATATAGATGATGTGAGCATCTCCCAGCGCATCAAAGGGAAAAGCAGTGCTATCCGGGCGCGGAACGATGGAGGGGCCTACAAACTTGAAGCTGGTATCAAACATTTCCTCAAACGGCTGAAACTGCCTTGTGGTGTATACAATGTTCATTAGAGCGCGATTGGCGAACAAATCAGCCATATGTAGCTTTGGAATGCCGTATGCTTTGTGCAGGAAATTGGAGAGAGCACGAAAGCGCATAAACTGCCCTCTTCCCTCAAATATCGTACGTGCCAGGTCGCGCATCGGTGTGCTAAAGAGTAGCCTGGCATTCCCTGGGATTTTGAAGGCTTGCACAATAGTTTTCACGCTGAATAGAGGGACGGCGAACGTCGTCATGGAGCAAATTGCCGGTATCTCTAGCATCTGCGCTATATACTTCCCCCACGAGCATAACCCGTCATGAATAATGTAATCGGGTTTGTCCTCCCTCACCTGTGGCAAGAGCAAGGCGATAGAAGCCGAAGTGGCCTGAAGCAATAAATACGCGACCTTGATCATATTTTCGTCGAACTGCGTCTCGTCGTTCAGAAAAGGTGTAACGGAATCGCGAAATGTCGCTCCTGTCTGTTCAATGGCCTGTTGAAACGCAGGAGAGGAGTAATAGATAACCTGTTCGCCACGGCGTACCAGTTCCGCGACCAACGGCAGGGTAGGGTTCGTATGACCAAGCGCCGGAAGATTGAAGAACAGCACTTTAGACATGGTTTTTTCCCGAAATGCCAGCAAGCTGAACAGATGTATAATCATATCTTACAATCTACTCGCAAGACAAGTGAGTTTACTCACGAAACATTGCACGCAATCCCTCTATCCCTTTCGCGATGATCTTCTCGTTCTCGCTGTATGCTCCATAGAGCAGTTCCGAGAAAGGTCCATAGCAGAGGTAGAAATCCATTCGTTGCCAGAAAGCCGCATCTATCGTACCCTGATAGCGCGCCAGTACGCGCTCAGTGAATTCCCTCCCACGGCAATTGTGAAGACCCACGAAATCCATCGCGGGATCACCAATCGTCGCGTCGCCCCAATCGATCACCCCTGTCAGAACGCTGCGCTCTGGATCACAGAGGACATGTTCGCAGGCCAGGTCGCAGTGGATCAGCACGGGCTGAAATGGAAAGATGGCCTCGTTATTCAGAAAATCCTCCCACAGCCGCTCCGATTTCGCGCGCAGTTCGACATCCTCCAGCAGCGGAAAGACGCGCTTCCGTAAGTCAATGTAGCGATCTCGATACATCTCTCTCCACGCTTCCGGGGTATGTGCCTCCACACGGGCCTGAACTGCCAACGCGGCCGGAAAGCTGTGCAACTCACCGAGGAAAGTCGCCAGCGCTGGTGCGAGGGTCGCGAGTTGCTCCTGGGTAAGGCTCTCGTCCTCTAATGTGGTGCCGCCGAGCTTGCGATAGCCCACAAACATAAAGGGGTAGCTGGCATCCCCATGCCCAATATAATCAAAATGTGGAATAGGCGTCGAAAGAGTTGGCTCCAGCACTGGCAACAGGCCCAATTCTTTCTCAAGATACGGTATCACATCATCCCGCATAGGAAAGCGGAAGATCAATTCGCCGTTGACCTCCAGCACGAAACTATCCCAGCCCCTTGTAATTGGCCGCGCCGTCGATATCTCCACCTGTGGGAAATTGCGTGAGATGAGCTTCATGGCCATATCAACATCTATCATTAATCTGACTCCTGATTCTTCCCTGGTCGCCCGGGTGGAGCAATACCAGCTTCAACCTCAGCTTTATATCTTTGAATAGCCTCGAGAGTGCTATACCAGCGCCCTCGCCGCTTGACTGCCTCAACCCGTCCTTGCCGCACGAGCCAACCCAGGTAATCGACCGAATAACCTGCAATCCATTCGTGCATAAGCGATTCCACCTGGCTTGCCGGGGGTGGGGTCATATTCGCGCCGCGAATATAGACAGGAACAGTTCTGAACTGCCCTTTTGTCTTTAGGATCTTATCCATGACCAGGTTATGGAGCGTCAGAATGGTCTCATGAGTAATAGACGTTTGCTTCTCGACAAGGCTCGTCATGTAGCTATAAGCTTCTGCGTGATTGGTCGCTTCTAGATACTCACGAAGAGGATGTCCATCAATTGTCACACCATATTCGATGACCATCTGCGTCTCACGCAGGCTCAGTGTGTTCCCTTCAATAGCATTTGAGTGATAGGTGAGAAAGATACGCAAATCATCGTTTAGATGATGCACCGTCTCCTGCGGCAGCGGACGGTAACGATCAAGCGTAGCTTTTTTGCGCGTCAATCGCCCGGCTAAGCGCGGATCGAGGCGCGGCCTGCTGGGATCAGGTGTCCGAGATATGTATTTTCCAGCCCTATAATAACTACCACGATTTCA
>VBFM01000056.1:0-7613 GCA_005882595.1 Chloroflexota bacterium | reverse complement strand
TACTGCTTCTACATCATCGTGCAACAATAATACGTCAGCAGATCAGGGTACAGTGTTTGTGAAAGTAACACTGAAGGTGGATAATCCCACGTCTCAACCGTTCATCAACAGTGTGTATAGCTATATCCGTTTGCAGTCAGGTAGCACTACTAGTTCACCAATGTCTGGCTCGGACACACCGCTGCCTAGCTCTATTGAAAGCAATACAGCGGGTACGATGGGAATAGTGACTTTTTCTATGCCACAGGGCAGCAATTCCTTTACGCTCATCTTGTTACCACAGACCAGCCCGGCTATCAGCCAGTCAACAATCAACTTTCAAATTTAGCGAGTAAGCGCAACAAAAACACCCTGACAAGTCCCTACACTACATCACTCGCGGGAAAGGCCAGCATCGCTTCATTACAGACTTGTGCTTGATCATACATGACTATATGACCGGCTCGTTTCACCCGCAGCAGATGCGAGTTCGTAATGGCTTTATGCACGATATTCGCAAACACCGGCGGTACCAGGGGATCACGCTCTCCCCAGATGAGCAGGGTTGGGGCGGTAATGGACGGCAGGTCTTCTCGTACATCCTGCGTCAGCAGGTCCTGGGTTGCTCGCAGGATGGTCAACAGGCCAGCGCGCAGCCCATCGTAGAACAGAATGGGTAAAAACCGAAATGTGGTATAGCGTATGGCTACCAGCAAGGGAATGAGATAGCCAGCCAGTGAACGGCCCGTGGGAACGCCTGCCGGAGCGAACAGGACGAGCCGCCGCACCACTTCGGGATGACGCGCGGCCAGCCGGATACAGATACACCCCCCCATAGAATGCCCTATCAAGTGCGCCTGTGAAATTCCGACGGCCTGCATCCAGCTCAGCAGCCACGAGGCGGCCTGGGAAAGGACCAGACGCTGGCGCGAACGACGCATAGCGCCAAAGCCAGGCAGGTCTACCAGGTAGAGGGTATAGCGCGAAGCAAGGGCGAGAATGTTACGGTTCCACCAGAAGGTAGAAGCGGAGAGTCCATGCACCAGAATGGCAGGCTCTCCCCGACCCACAACTTTGTAATGCACGGGATAGCCGCCAACAGTGATGGTGCGTTTTTCAATTTTGAACGCCCCGGCCAACTCATACTCCTGGTTGTGGATAGCAGCCCGGTGATCTACTATGCAGCGCGAATTGAAGATGTGGTGGCGCAAATGACATATCCTCGCCCATGATGCCGTCAAAGTGGAAATCTGAGATGCGCAGAGCGCTACAATCGCCGGGCGTCGGCAGGATAGTCAGGTCCAATTCGGGGAACATGCCCGCCTGCCGCTGCACCAGCAGGTTATAGCCATTGGTTCCCATAGGTGGCACATACCATGAAAGCGTCACCGTCATGGTACAGTTTTTAGGCACGATCACCCACCCGCCGAACATGGCGCGTCCAGGTTCATCGCTCACCACATTCGTCGGCGGCCCGATGGTATCGAGCGGATGCCAGTGTCCCCCATCAGGATCGGTGAGCGAGGGCGCGGCTGCTCCGGCTTGATACTGGCCGAGGGGGCAGACAAGCTCATCTCGCGGGTAGATGCCCGTCGGCGAACATTGCGTATAAGCGCCCCCACAGAGCGGCACGCCCGTATCGAAGCCATCTCCCCAGAGCAGTCTACTGCCAGGTGGCACATATACGCGCACGTAATCACGATAGGTATCATAGCCATACACCTGCCCAATCTGGTTATAGACCAGGCGCAATTGAAACAGGTGGATCGCGCCGCCCGATGCATCGAGCGTCACCGTATCATGCATAATCGTTTTTACATATTGCGATGCCTTACTCGCGCTCAAATTGGCCTGAACGACATAGAGCCCATCATGCGTGTTCGAGCGGTCAAGCTGGGCTGCATCGCCATACTGCATGAGCAGGCTCTCTACCTGGGGATTGGTGAAATACATCTGTAAATCTTTAGTTTTCAGATCGTGCAGCATTTCGCGCGCAATGGCGATGATTTCATCCGGGGGAGCATGACGCACGTCATCCATCAGCACGCGCGCCAGCAAGCTGGTAAATCTTTTGCGCATCGAGGTAGTGGTATCACCGGGAGATACCACTACTTGCCGGGCGATGCCCGAATTATCTTGCTGGTAGTAATGTAGCCGGTCTTCGAGATTCTGCGCGGTGATTGTATCATTATAGCCATTAATATGTACCGGTCCGATGACCTCCAGAATATGTTCGATCAAGAACGGGGTAAACAGGATGATCCCATCGACCCGGTGCCCTACTTCAAGCTGGTACTGCGAAATCGCGATTTGCGCCGAAGTCGGAAAATCAGCCGAGACATTGGAGTCGCGCAATCCCCAGTTGGCGAAAGGCCACCACGAGCGATATTGGGCTGGGGCCAGTTGTCCCAGCGTCTTACTGCTATCAACGTACTCAACCAGCGAAATATCTTTCAGCGCAAAAGGAGCGATTCGTCCACCATTGATCGTCAACTCGCCATATTGCCCGGTAAAACCACCCGTTGGACGCAGTTCGGCGCGGTCCATCGTCTGCACCAGGAACGTGCGTGGTTGATCCACCCCCAGCAGCCAGTTGGACACGCCAAGCAGGTTGAGTACCTGTTGCAGATCGCTTTGCGCCTGCGGAATCGCTTGCAGTAGCTGCTCAAACTGGCCGCGCTGATCCGCACTGACGGGCAGACTATCCAGTGAAAGGGAACGCGACTGCAGCTGGATATCGCCCAGGCGCGGCAAAAGATCGTTAATGGTCGTACCCAACAAACCCAGCATACTCTGCGTTACCAATGGTTGACTGGAATTGGTCAGCAGGGAACCGCGAAAGCTGGGAGCGAGAATCAGCGCGGTGGTAGTCAACTCTTGCCCGATAATAGCCACATCGATACCGATACGGCTGGCCGCCCGCGCCGTCGAAACCTGCTGCTGAAACTGCGGGAAATACGTGGTGACCGTATGGATGATATCCGTATGATCGATCTTATACTGTAACTGCTGGAAGTCGTTAAGCGCCAGCGCGAACTCCTGCTGCGCCCGGTGTAGTTTAGTCACATCGAGAAATCCCGATGGATGCGCTTTCACCCCTGTGAAGATGGTTTTCACATTGAGCAAATGCTGCACCCCATCGTGCGCCTGATTTTTCAGATCATTATAGGTGCTATAGGCAGTAATGCCATACCCAACGACCACGCCAATGGGGACAAGTATGCCGAGGAGAAGAATTCCAAGCAGCGATAGCAAGATAATGCGCTTGCGTTTGGAGAGTGGAGGGCGCTTTTTAGCTTTAGGAGTATCATCGTTCGTAACCGTCGCATCTACCGCAGAATTACCCGCTGGATTGTCGTTTGTGGCAGTCGCATTTACCGCAGAATTACCCGCTGCATTGTCGTTCGTGGCAGTCGTATCTCCCGCGGGGTTATCCCTCGGAGTATCAGGCGTAGCAGTCGCATCTACAGCAAGATTATCCGTTGGATTATCTGGTATGGCAGTCGCACTTGCAGCGGGATTATTCGTCGGAGACTCATTCGTGGCAGTCGCATCTACCCCAGGTTTATCCTCGGGCGCGGCAGTAGGATTTGCAGCAGCATTATCCGTTGGATTATCTGGCGATGTGACTGACATAAAAAAATCTCCAGGCAGTGGACACGATGAATCGCACCCCTACAGATGAGTATGAAGCGCCTTCCCCCATATTGTCATTACTATAACGAGTTACGCTGGCCGTTCGTTTCGTTTTGCCAGCATAGGTACTTTTCTAATAAATAAAAACCCTCCAGTATCCCTCTCTAGAGATACTATACGCGCCTTCTCTTTCACATATATAGAGATATATTGGTATATATTATGTCATCCCGTCGTTTGCCGGCGCAACCATCCCATCCCTACAGAAGAATACTACGTGTTAAGAGTAAATTACATGTTTTTCTTTCCAGCCGATAAAAGGAGAACCATATATGCAGTACCTCTGGAAAATCGACGATGGCAGCAAAGTCGAGCTCAAAGACTATGATCCTGATTATACCGATGAGCAGAGCGATCGCGCTGCAGCGCAAACAGAATTACAACGCCTCAGTGACGAACTGAGCGACTTGCAAGAGCTAATGGCGGCAGCACAGCATCATAGCATGCTCGTGATTTTGCAGGGCATGGATACGAGTGGCAAGGATGGCACGATCCGTCATGTACTTTCGCATGTCAATCCACAGGGCTGCTATGTTGTCTCGTTCAAGGAACCGACCCAGGAGGAGCTGGCGCACGATTTTCTCTGGCGCGTACATAAAGTGACGCCGGGAAAAGGCGTGATGGGTATTTTCAATCGCTCGCACTACGAAGATGTGCTGATCGCGCGCGTGCATCATCTTGTACCGGAAGAGGTATGGAGCAAGCGCTACAAAGAAATCAACCACTTCGAGAAATTGCTGGCAAACAATAGCACCATTATCCTCAAGTTCTTCCTGCATATCAGCTACGATGAGCAGGAACGCCGCCTGCTGGCGCGTGAACAGGATATCAACAAAGCCTGGAAACTTTCTGCCAGCGACTGGTTAGAGCGGCAGTACTGGCAGGACTATCAGCAAGCATACGAAGATGCCATCTCCAAGTGCAGCGCGCAAGATGCCCCATGGTACATCGTACCCGCCAACCACAAATGGTACCGCAACCTGGCAGTAGCACATACAATTGTAGAAACCCTGCGCCCTTATAAAGATGACTGGAAGGCCGAACTGGAAGAGCGCGGGCGGAAAGAGTTGGAAGAGATCAAGAAGATACGGGAATAAATTCTAGGGCGACCGCAAGGATCGCCCTGATAATGCCTATGTTACAATTTCCTCGTCGGCCTGCCTCGCATGCGCACGGGCGGTGGGAGATACGCTGGCGCAACCGAGATAATATCCCCGACGCGCACCTGCACCTGGTGATAGCGAGTACCGGAATGATGATGCTGCGCGAAAAGCATCAGCATATGATGTGCGATCACGTCAGCCTCATCGGTATGGCGCGAGAGCACCATCTGCCCATTGATAGCCTCCTCGGTAGCCGTGACCGCCATCTCTTCCCCGTCGTCACCGAGCAGCAGTTTCCGTGTTTCGCGGCGCACAATCCGATCAGGCCACAGCATCAACGCGATGACGCGTCCGCGCAGTCGCTGTTCGTGCAAGCGCCCGCCGAGATAATCGGCCAGCTTGCGAATAGCCGCGCATGTTTCATCGGCATCGGCGGCATGATGGAAACGCACGCGCGCATTCTGACTCATGGGCGGCGCGTCCGGTACGACCAGGCTGGTATCCGTGCCGTTTGCCAGGTGATACAGCCAGCCGCCTAACTGTCCCAGGCGGCGGCGCAATCCCTCTTCCGTCAACATGGCTACCTGGGCAAAGGTGGTAATGCCAAAATCCTTGAGGTGTGACACCATTTCGGCAATAGCTACCGAATCGACTTGATCGCCCCTCCCTTCTACTTCAGGTGGGCGCGACGCGTGGCTATCATGCTCACCAAAGTCGGGAAGCGCGCCGGGGATACCCGCACCTGCCGTTCGCACCTGCAAAAGCAGGGAGAGCTGTAAGGTCTGCACAAACGAGGCTTCGCGGCCGGGTGGAATATACAGGACTCCTTCGCGTCCATCCTTGCGACTCATCAAAGACGCAAGCTCTGCGATGGCCTTGCCATTGGCGATACCAATCATGGCCGTTAGCCCCATCTCCGCGACTTCCGCACAGAGGCGTTCAGCCAGCGTAACAGGCGAGTCAAAGGGCAATTCACAGCCGCGCAAATCGATGAAAGCATCGGCCAGCGGAATAGTTTCGATGATACGTGAATAGGAGCGATAGCGTTCGCGTAACCGGTGCAGCACCGGCTGATAGCGATCATAGGACGCAGGGAGAAAGCGTACGCGAGGAGCAATACGATAGGCGCGGCGTAGCGGCATGCCAGGGCTGACACCCAGGCGCACTGCCGCCGGAGAGGCATCGATTACACGCCCTGGTTCGTTTGGACGGCCCGTCCCTGTGCCAACGACAAAAGCAATGCCGCGTAACGAAGGATCGAACATCTCCTCCAGGGTACAGTAAAAATGACGAATACGTACATGTATGACGCCCTGCCGCACACGTGCGCGTTCCGCCGCGCGAGCTGTCTCCTGGAGATTCGATGACAGACCTATGTACTGATTTTCTGCGACTGCGCCATTCAATGCTGATGGCGTCTGAGATGCGGGTGTATTCAATTGATAGTGCTGCATAGTGGCCTTCTGGATTGTCTTATGTTGTTACTAGATTATATCGCAAAAATGCTGTTCATTGTTATTTCCCACTCTCCACCACATCCTCAAATAGATCGTCCAGCACGGTCAAACGATGAAAACTTCATACTATACTGACGCGCAGCCCCTCTCTTTATCCAACGCTGAATAAGGTGCAAGTTTGCGTATAAGCTTTTAAAATGATCACGAAAGACAATTTCAGCTTTTACGTGAAGTACATTTTCGATTCCCAGGGAGGACAAGCACAAGGCCCCCGCACCACACCATTCCACCCCTTGTCCCTACGATCCCAGGAAGTATAGCAAATCCCCCAGCACAAAACGCGCTCGTATAAAATGCCCGTTTTGGACCGCGAAATCATACTCCTTCTGGCTGATGGGCGGCTCCAATGCCTCACAGGTGAGCGGCGCGCCCGCCCGCTCAAGAATGCGTCTCACGATTTCAGGCCCGCGCACCAGTGAGGCCAACTTCGGACGATGCACCTCCTGCCACTGCGCGCAGAACTGCTCGAACTGCGGGCGGTTCTGCCGCCACAGGGCCAGCTTCTTACTGTAATCGCTCCAACACTCGCGCGCCATTGCCCCGCTGGGGTCGATTGACCGGAAAATGCGGCGAATATACGCCCGCAACTGCTCGTCGTCGGGATAGCAGGCATCGATATTGACGGCAGTGGGATCAAAAGTATCGAGGAAACGCTGGTAGAGTCCCGCGGCGGTAATGGTGGCAACACCGACCTGCGCGCCGTGCAGCGCAAGGCTTCGTTGGTAATGGTCGGCAATCATATCCAACACGTGCGAGATAACGTGTTCCGTGCCTGAGATGGGAGCCGACATATTGACGATGGATTGGGCAATGCCCGCCAGCAGCAGAGCGCGCATCACCACCGCTTCACCCTCGGTAGTGCGTTGTCCAATGCTCGCCGCGTTTTCCAGCAAAATGCTATCCAGGTTATCGAGCAGGGCCAGCGGGACTTCGCTGTAGTAATCGACCAGGCCGAGCGCGCTGGCAAGATACCAGTCGCCATAGGCCACGAAGCGCGCGCAGCAATCGCCCAGTCCCGCCACCGTCATCTCCTTTGGCGCGGAAGCCAGGACACGCAGGTCGGCAACGATAGCGGTGGGATAGCGCGAGGGAATGGTACGCTTGACGCCATCCTTGAGCAGAACCGCCATATTGGCGGCATAGGCGGTGACGGAGTTGGCCGTTGGGCAGCAGATATAGACCATGCGCGGCTGATCGGGGTGCCGCTGGTCATAGAGATAGGCGGCGTGCTTGGCAATATCGGTGATGGTGCCCGAACCCAGCGCGATAACGGCACTTGCTCCTGTTCCCATCTGCCCATGCTCCAGATCCCACAGGA
>VBFM01000482.1:1390-3176 GCA_005882595.1 Chloroflexota bacterium | reverse complement strand
GTAGATAAACATATCGAGTATCCTCAAGCGTATATCCGAACCATTGTGCGGAACGAGTTTAATGACATCCCACGGAAACGCAGGCCGCCGCTGCCTTTGCTGACCGATGAGGATGGCGAGCTGCACCTGGGTGAAGGGGTTGATGCGATGATAACCGAAAGCGAGGGGATGGGGGACCCGGCTCATGAATTTGAGGCAGGCGAGAATCTGGATGGGTTGATGAATTGCGCGGCATCCGCCGTCTCAAGGTTGTCTCCGCGTCAACGGCGCTCAATTGGCTGCTTGCTCAACGAGCAGATCGACGCACGTTTGCCCCTGATCAAGGCGTTTCAAAAACATGACATTGATATCGAAGCGCAGGTATGGCCTGAAGATGAGACGGATAAGAAGCTGCTCAAGGCTTCGCTATCCGCTGCACGCCACAAGATTGCGGAATTTTTAGACGTTGACCTGGACAAGTATAGGAGGCGAGGCCTGGCGGATACACTTGTTTTACAAATGTAATCAGGCTACTCACTTTATGAGCAAGCGGCATGTGGAATATGCGCCAATCAGACCATTGGAATATGCTCCATATGCCGCTTGCTCGGTTCTTCACGAGAATCGCGGCGTGCCAGCAGGCGCTTCATCGCATTGCCGATACGGCGTATCCCCTCTTCAATGTGCTCCTCCTCGGGAAAAGCGTAGCTGAGACGGAAATGCTGCTGACCACCACCATCCACATGAAATGGCTCGCCAATGACAAAAGCGACTTGTTCGCTTGCAGCCTCGCGCAAGAGGGTGCGAGCGCGCAGATCGACGGGCAAGCGGCACCAGAGATGAAATCCGCCAGCCGGATGGTTGACGCGCACTTCACGGGGCCAATGTGCAGCTATAGCCTCAAGCATCACATCACGTTTTCGCTTGTAGCGTTGGCGTAACATGGCTAAATGATCGTCCAGCAGGTTACGCCGGATGATTTCTGAAACCGCCCACTGCCCCATGGCGTTGGTATTCAGATCAAAGACCTGTTTATGCAGCGTTAACCGTTCGATCATCGGTTCTGGCGCAGCCAGCCAGGCTACGCGCAGACCTGGCGCCAATATTTTTGAAAAGGTGCTGAGGTAGAGAACCTGCCCGGTTGTATCTAATACTTTCAAGGGCTGAGGTTGCTTCCCCTCGAAGTAGATTTCACCATACGGGTCATCCTCTAAGATTGGCGTCTGGTAGCGCTTCGCCAGCAACAGCAGGCGACGACGGCGCTCCGGTGACATCACGAATCCAGTGGGATTCTGGAAGGTCGGCAGCGTGTAAATCAGCCTGGGGCGATGACGTACTAAAATGGACTCCAGCAAATCGACGCGCATGCCATCACTATCGGTCGGAACACCAATCACACGCGCGTTCAAGGCACGAAACGTCTGAACGGCCCCCAGGTAGGTGGGAACTTCCACGACAACCTCGTCACCTGGATTGAGCAAAAAACGACCAACCAGGCCAATGCCCTGGGTTGAGCCGGAAAGGATCAGGATATGCGACGTATCCGCGGGCACGCCGCGCCTGCGCATACCGGCGGCAATACTTTTGCGCAGGCTTTGTAACCCTTCGACGGGACTATAGCCAAGCGCTTTCTGACGTGCTTGCAGTAGTCCATCGGAAAACACGGCGCTCAGGATTTCGGCAGGCAGCAGGTCAGTCGCGGGTGTTCCAGGCGCAAATGAAATAACTTCGTCGCGCTCACCCGCAGATGCCAGTTCACTCAGCAGATGAGCATCGGGGCCAAGCGCTTCGCGTTCGCCTGCCGGTA
>VBFM01000482.1:0-1308 GCA_005882595.1 Chloroflexota bacterium | reverse complement strand
CACGCTCGACGTGCCCTTCGATCAATCCCTCGCTGGCAAGCTCATTATAGGCGTTCATGACCGTTGTGCGATTGACGCCCAGCTCGTTGGCCAGCGCACGTTCGGTAGGCAGACGTACACCTTCGGCAAGTTCGCCGGATAGGATAGCCTCACGCAGGCTCTGGCAAATTTGCCGGTATAATGGCAGCCCACTCCCTCGCTCTAAAGAGATCAACGAGGAAATCGGAGTTGTGAATATTGGTCGCGGTTCATAGAATGAAGCCTGTTGTCTCATATGTTTCTCCTGATTGGCTCATACCAATGTAAGTATAACCAATGGTACGAGCGATACACAACGGTCAATTGGTTGGTATCTTTTCAGCCAATGATACATAAATGCACATAGAGGCAGATGAGCGTGTATCATACATATAACAGCTTAGATGCAAGGAAACCAATAGTTACGGCATCGTAACTATGTAAAGATGAGAGGAACGAAGCATTAATGGAGGACTTTACAAAGCGCGTTGCGCAGGTGCGCGAGGATCGCGAACACGGCTCCCGCTGGCTCGTCCATGAAACGATCTCAATCTTGTATGACCTGGCCACATCCTCGACGGGAACACAGTCCGAGCGCACACAACGACTACTGCAAGCAGGCCAGGAGCTGGCGAATGCGCGTCCTGCAATGGCCGCCATTGAAGGAGCAGTTGTCCGCATACTCGGAGCGCCTGACGGTCTGGAAGAGAAAGCGCACGCGGCGGAACAACTACTGCTTGCCTACGATACAGCCATCGAGCGTATTACAGGCCATGCACGCCCATTACTCACTGGAACGCTCATGACCCACAGTCTCTCAGGCACCGTGCTAGAAGTTTTAAGCGCCTGCGCTTTCCAGATCGACCAGGTGATTGTTCTCGAGGGGAGACCGCGCTATGAAGGACGAGACGTTGCCATAGCGCTGAGTAAAGCTGGTATCAACGTGACGTTGATTACGGACGCGCAAGCGGCAATTTTCTTACCCCAATGTCACGCCGTCGTCGTTGGAGCCGACAGCGTCCTGGCGAATGGCGATGTACTCAATAAAGCCGGAACAGCGTTAGTAGCATGGGCGGCACGCGGACAGAGGATACCTTTCTATGTCCTTTGCGAAACACTCAAAATCTCTCCACATACCTGGACAGGGGATCTCGCCCAATTGGAGGAGAAAGAGGCTGCGGAGGTATGGGAGCAGCCTGTGCAGGGCGTTACCGTCCATAATTTCTACTTTGATCGCACCCCTGCGCGGTTGGTCACGGCATACATCACAGAGCAAGGGATGATGGGAAA
>VBFM01000055.1:0-6282 GCA_005882595.1 Chloroflexota bacterium | reverse complement strand
AGCTCCGCGTTCGTGGGGTAGAAGGTTTGCGTGTCGTTGATGCTTCGATCATGCCGATCATTCCTCATGGGAACACGAACGCACCGACGATTATGATTGCAGAAAAAGTTGCTGACATGATCGCACATAACGTTCAATGATGTTTTTAACCCATATATTATGATATGGTAATGGTAAATAAGATGAAGAGTGAGTCTGGCTCACATTTGGTGATTCAGATAGTGCAGAGCTACGAAGAGGCATCGGACAATCGCTTCAGGAGCCGATGAACGTTTTGAAAATACTCTGCTGATGAGTTCGCATCACCAACAGAAACGATTATGCGCATTGACGTTGTAGAACACCGATACCGCCACTGTTCCTTCAGACACCGCTTGCAAAGTTTGAGGGAGCGTCCCCCTATATCCATTATCTTCGTAGACAAATGCCCACCCATCGCACCAACCAACCTGGATGACGTCGCCGAAGCGACTCAACTCTTCCAGCGCTTGCCAGTCGTCCTGCTGGATCAGCCGTGCCCTGGAAAGATCACCACCGAAGCTGCGCAATAATTCTGTTTCATCCAATCCCTGTGCGAATGTGACGCAATAAGCCGGACTGTTTTCGCGTAACCACGAAAAACCCTCAAGCATGCTCTCTCTCCCTCCATGTCATATGATGTTCTCTCATTCTCTCGCAGACAGAGAAAAGCGGCAATCACAGCCTCCATGAATGATGAAGAGAGTGGCTCGAAATCGTCCGTTTAATGAGACAACTTAGTTTGTTTTTCAAGCGACTGCGCACCACTTCCACATGCGTAGAATTTTCCTTGACAAGTCTCGTAACTCATCTCATATTTTTGCTCACACAATTCCAAGGTTAACAGTTCCGGTACAATTTAGGGTCTGTCATCCCCCCCGCGCTCGCGCGAGAATCTCCTCGACCACCTCGGTCTTGGCATCAGCGTAGTTCTGCGTGTACTTCCAGTCCTTGCTGGCAAGCTCCCGCTTGGTGCGCTCGTACAGCCGACGGTCGGATGCATTGCTGCGCAGCCAGTCGCGGAAGAGCAGCATACGGTCGATCTCCGGACAGCCCGGTGTGAAGACATGGAGGTTAATGTCCGTGTCTGGCCCTTTGAAGACGCGGTGCTCGTACCAGTCCGGTTCTCGGATGCGCAGCACATAGGCGGCAGCTTCCAGGGCTGGGGCGTAGCCCGGCTCGTCTGCCGAGTCCGCTACCACGAGCAGTATGTCGATTCTCGGCTTGGCCGCCAGCCCTGGCACCGAGGTCGAGCCGACGTGTTCAATCAACAGGACCCGGTCGCCGAGCGCGGCCTGGATTCGCTTGACTTCGCGCTCGAAGAGCTGAGGCCACTGGGGGTCGTAGTCGACGATGTGGATATGGCCCATCAATGGCGTTAGCTCCCCAATATGGGCAGCCCGGATCTGCTCCTCAGTCGATGGTACAAAGGCTGCTCGGGCCTGCTCTGACGTTGCTTTGCTTACCCCTTTCGATGAATCTCCGGCTGTGTTGTCGGTCCCAGGCATGTGCATCTCCCCTATCCTTCTACGTTCACATCAGGAAGTCTACAGCGTTTGGCCAACTGATGCCTTAATTTGGCGTCAAAATGGCAGAGAAGCCGCCCCACCATTTGAGAAACTGCGCCCGTGTGAGCGAGGTGCGGTTATAGAGGGATGAATCGGCCAGGAATACTACACTGCTATTTCCACCAAGAACAACGAGCAGGTGTCCCCCTGCATATTTTTGGGGCGGGAAATCGACGATGATAGGTGTGCCATAATTGGCGGTGGCGATGATCTGGTCGAGCGATAACTTGTATCCCCAGGACGTTTTGAATCCGAATTGCGCGGCGGTACGCTGGATGCCAACATCCTCCACTAATCCCAATGTGGGGGTAATTTCGTGGAGGGACGCCTCGACTTTCAAAACATCAGCGATACGGTAATGATGCCCGTACGCGTTGATGACCTCTGTCATTGATGCCGTAGAACACGCGGAATATGCCCAGGTATTAAAATCCTGTGGAGAATTATACTGCGCCGGATCCAGCTGGCTGATACGTACCAGGCTTTGTGAGATGCCAGACAGGTGTTCCTGGGTGGTAGTATCTGGTGGCGGCGTTGGCTGCGAACCATTAGCAAACAGGACGGTACTGAAGACAGCGTTACGCGGGAATACAGCGTTCAAAGTGAACAGGCCGAGCACGAAAATTGATACAAGACCAATCACAACGACAGTCCAGGGAACAGGCTCGCCTGCCTGTCGTCCGCGCACACGCCCTCCAAACGAGGGGATCGACAGCGCGCTGCGCTGTGCAATTGCCCGCGTAGAGCGTGTCGTACCTGAAGTGGCAACTTCGATACTACGCCGCCCGGAACGCGCACTCGGATAGATAACATTTTGATTGCGGCCTTGGGGTTTGACGGAAAGAAAAAATCCAGCTAGCGTGACGAGCAGCGCGAAGGCAAGCAGCGTGACCAGCATGAAGGGCATAAATACTAGCTCCTGGCAGATAAGGGACGCTGTTTAGGACAATATTTCTAATTTGTCCTCTGTTGCAAAGTATACCACATCATATCATGCAATTCAACATTCATTGGCACCTTTTTGGGACTTTCTGATATGCGCACGTGGTGACATATCATACAAGATGAGATATGATACCTGCGAGAAGCAAACTTCATCTAGATGAAGCAGGGAGGATAGATATAATGTACATCTATTACGTATTGCGCGGAACACAGGCAGACGCCGTAGTTGAACGCGAGGGCGATATCGAGGCGGAACAGTTTCCAGGCGTTGATCTGGGCGATGGCCCGGCGATTATCAATTATTTGACACGCAACATACACACTGAACCGGGTACATGGGGAGAATGCGACCTGACCGATGATTTTTTCAACCGAGAAGACGCCTACCTCCTCTACAATGGTCGCTGGATGCGCCGCTCCGATACACCCTGGCGCAGGGACAGGGGATAGCAGGAATAGCGAGCGAATGAAAGCCACAAATGCAAACCATTCACTCGCTATTCCTGACATGTTTCCCCTGTATTAAGCCCCGCTATGCATCGCGTGCTGGCCGCGCAGCACCTTCTTATCGAACTTGCCCACGCTGGTCTTGGGGATAGCATCGATAAAGACAACGTCATCGGGTAGCCACCACTTCGCGACGTGCGGACTCAGATACTCGATAATCTCGTCTTTGGTGATCTGCCCTGCATAATCGGGTTTGGCTACGACAAAGGCCAGAGGGCGCTCGTCCCACTTGGGATGCGGCACACCGATGACGCAGGCCTCAAGCACTTTGGGATGACCCATAATCAGGCTTTCCAGTTCGACAGAGGAGATCCATTCGCCGCCCGATTTCACCAGGTCTTTGGTGCGATCAACGAGCTGGATGATGCCGTCTTCATCCACGACAGCCACATCGCCTGTACGCAGCCAGCCCTCGGCAAATTTCGCGCTCGACTCGTTGTCGTGATAGTAGGCGCGCGCAATCCAGGGGCCACGGACCTGCAACTCCCCATAGCTGGTATTATCCCAGGGTACCTCTTGCCCGGTCTCGATGTTCACCACGCGGAACTCCACGGCAGGCAAAATCGTTCCCTGCCTGGCTTTGATGCGGAACTGCTCCTCAAGCGGCAGATGCATCTGATGGCTGCGTAATTTACTGAGTGAGGCCAGGGGCGAGGTTTCGGTCATACCCCACGCGTGCACAATGGTCAGGCCCTTGCGCCACAATCCCTCGATCAGCGATTTTGGTACCGCGGAACCACCACAATAAATTGCCCGCAGTGAAGAAAGGTCGATCTGTTCTTTATCGAGCGCGTTCAACAGGCCAATCCAGATGGTCGGCACACCAGCCGCCACCGTGACACGCTCCTGCGACATCAGGTGCGCGACTCTCATTGGGTCCATGAAGCGTCCAGGAAAAACCAGCTTTGACCCCATCATGACGCCCGCGTGGGGGAAGCCCCAGGCATTGGCATGGAACATCGGCACGACCGGCAGCACTGTATCCTGCTCGGATAGGCCCGCGCCATCTGCCAGGCCCACGCCCATCGAATGCAGGAATATGGAACGATGGCTATAGACAACTCCTTTGGGGTTCCCGGTTGTGCCAGAGGTATAGCACATGGCGGCAGCCGCGTTTTCATCGAGCTGCGGCCAATCGAAATGTTCCGGCTGCCCGGCTATGAAGGTCTCATAGTCAATCGAGGGTTGTAATTTTCCCGTCGCGTTGGGTGCATCACCCATGACGACGTATTGCGTGACCGTCTTCAGTTGGTCCGCCAGCCCTTCCAGAATCGGCACCAGGTCGCCATCCACGAAGATCATCGAATCTTCCGCGTTATTGATGATATACACCAGTTGTTCCGCGAACAGGCGAATGTTCAGTGTGTGCAGGACAGCGCCAAGACAGGGTATCGCGAAATACAACTCCAGGTGACGATAGGTGTTCCACCCGAAGGTGGCGATACGGTCTCCCTCCTTCACGCCAGCGCGATTCAATGCATTGGCAAGCTGCAAGGTGCGTTTCCCCCACTCCTGGAAGGTATAGCGATGCAGTCCGCTATCCGTCTGCGTCACGATTTCTTTTTTGGAGAAGAGGCGAACAGCACGATTGAACGCGTGCTGTAAGGTCAAAGGGAAGTCCATCATCAAGCTTTCCATACATACCTCCTGATGTCAAATGGTAGCACCAAAGTTGGTGCGAGAATCTGGACAGAATTATTTTCCTATTTTACAACAACCGAGGTTCAGAAGGGCGAGTGGGCGGTTTACCTTGATTGATATGGATAACATGTAGGGGCGCAATTCATTGCGCCCTCTTTCCAGGCCGATATACTGGCTCATGGGTGCAATGAATTGCGCCCCTACATTTCGCTTGATCCTTTGGCCTGAGAAATTGAGCAACGCTTGACGTGACGAAGCAATTTGATTTACTATAGCTGTACAGTCAAAAGTGCCGATTTCTTGCATGTCATCAACGAAGCCAACAACTTCCACACAAAGGAAAAGATCATGTCATCGAGTTTACGCAAGATCACTATCGAGGATCTGTACAAGTACAAACCTGTAAGTTCGCCGCGCATTTCGCCGGATGGGAAGCGCGTCGCGTTTGTGGTGACCACTATAGACGAGCGGAAACATGAATATCGCTCTGCCATCTGGATGGTCTCCACCGAGGGTGGTGAAGCGCAGCGCTTTACGGCGGGCCCTGCGAATGCTTCCAACCCAAGCTGGTCGCCGGATGGCCGGTGGCTGGCGTTTGTATCCGAGCGCGAGGGAGAGCCAGCCGGTAAGGATGAGAAAGAACAGAAAAAGCAGGGGAAAGGTAAACCCCAGGTCTGGCTCATTCCAACCGATGGAGGCGAAGCCCGCCAATTGACATTTATGCAGCACGGCGCCTCGAATCCCGTGTGGTCACCCGACAGCAAGCGCGTCCTGTTTAACGCCCAGACAGGCCTGGCTGACGAGGAGACCGAGGATGGCAAGCCGCTCCCCAAAGTTCGCGTGATAGACCGCTTATGGTACCGGCTCGACGGGGTTGGCTTCATCTATGAACGCCGCAATCACCTCTTCCTGATCGATGTAACGGGTGGTGAAGCCCAGCAGCTCACCGATGGTGATTGGGATGACGGCGACCCCGCGTGGTCTCTTGATGGTTCGCGCATCGCCTTTGTCTCCAGCCGCGCCGAGGATCGCTGGAGATTGCCCAGTCCCGCTGTTTATACGCTGGGTATCAATGATGGTAAGGCTGGCGACCTGCGCTGCTTGACGGATGGCTCGCTTTCGTGCGGTTCTCCATCATGGTCGCCCGATAGCAGTACCATCGCATTTTTAGGCTCGCTTAAACTGCGATCTGGCGGGCATGTAGATATCTACACCATTTCCGCGCAGGCCGAGCAGGGGAAGGCCACCAATCTGACTCAGGAATTCGAGGGAAGCTTCCAGGATTGGACGAATAGCGATATCGGCGATGACCATCTCTCGCCCGCGCCCACATGGTCGTCTGATGGGAAGATTATCCAGGCGCTTGCCAGCCACCGGGGAGCAACACGAATTTTCACCTTCTCAATCAATGGAGCCGGGAAAAACCCGTCCACGCTTACTCCCGGCGAAGTGCATGTGCGCGATTATAGCGTTGACAGCCCGGTCAACAAAATGGCGCTGCTGATCGGCAGCCCAACACGCGTGCAAGAAGTCTTTGTACGCTCAACCGCCGCTTCCGGCGAACTGCGGCGCGTGACGGGCTTTAATGAAGAGCTGCTCAGCG
>VBFM01000469.1:2275-4341 GCA_005882595.1 Chloroflexota bacterium | reverse complement strand
CCATCATCGGAGGGTTACGTTCGCACGATATCAGCGCTATGTCTCGCTTTCAAGTCTCGAAAAGGGGCCGAAATTCACATCTGACCTCAGTACTTCTCAGGCTCCCCAGGCGATTAGCATTTTCAGTAAAATACGCTGAAACTCTCGGGTGCGCTTGACGTTCCCACTATGATTAGGTCACGGGACGACAGAACAAATTCTATCCCTTTAGAAAGATCAATGCTATGCAAGACATTCGTATTGAGCGCTGGGCGCATACGCTCGTTCATTATTGTTTGTACGTCAAGGCGGGGGAAAGCGTCGCTATTCGCGCTACACCCCTGGCCGCTCCGCTCGTCGAGGCCGTGTTTCGGGAACTAGTGCGCGTGGGCGCGCATCCACTGCCGATGATCGAGTTGGAAAGCCTTGAAGAGATTCTGCTGCGCGAGGGCAACGATAGCCAGCTTGATAGAGTTCACCCGATGCTGGCAACGACGGCTGAATATGTCGATGCGCAGCTTTCCATAGGTTCAAAGAGCAACACCAAAGCTATGAGCGGTATCGCTCCTGCTCGCCTGGCGAGACGACAACAGTCAGCGCATACAGTCAGGAAGACGCTGCGCAACCGCGAGCAGTCGGGGAAATTTCGCTGGTCTTCAACCCTCTATCCAACGGCTGCCTACGCCCAGGACGCGGAGATGTCGCTGCGCGAATTTGAGGAATTCGTGTTTGACGTCTGTTTTCTCAATGATGCCGATCCTATCGCGCGCTGGCAAGAAGTCTCCGCGCAACAACAACGCCTTGTCGATTGGCTCGTTGGGCATCAGCAAGTGCGCATTAAAGGTGATGGCACCGATCTCACACTTTCTATCAAAGATCGCGTGTTTATCAACAGCGATGGCAAGCGTAATTTCCCCAGCGGCGAGTTCTTCACCGGGCCGGTCGAGAATAGCGCCAATGGCGTCATCCAGTTCGATATTCCGGCGTCCCACGATGGCCACTCCATCGAGGGAGTGCGGTCCGTGAAGGCAGAGTCGTAGAGGCCAGTGCGCGGCAGGTGCAGGCATTACTCGACCACATGCTTGAACTCGACGCGGGAGCGCGCTACCTGGACGAGTTCGCCTTTGGCTATAACCCACGCATCTCTCGTGGAACCAAGAATCTATTGTTCGATGAGAAGATCGGCGGAACAGTCCATCTCGCGCTTGGCAACAGTTATCCCGAAACTGGTGGACTGAATCAATCGGCGCTGCACTGGGATATGGTCTGCGACCTGCGCAAGTCGGGCGAGGTGTGGGTGGATGATGTGCTGTTCTTGAAAGATGGCCAGATTCTGGTGTGAGACTAATTTTATAACAATGGGACATTTGACACTCCCCATCACCGGTCAATGAGAGTACGCTTGATCTAACATCGTACTTGCGAATACTATCCGACCAGTAGGGAGTGAGTCAAGATTATGGACACAACATCCCATTGCTATTATTGCCGTTTTCCGGTCAATCCACAAAACGAATTTTGTCCCCTGTGCAATTACCCGGTAAGTCCTGCGAAGGAAGAGGCATTCTTAAAGGTAGAGCTTGACGCGCTACGACAGGCTGCTGCGTATGGCGGAGTAAATATGAAGGTGAGCGACCTGATACTCCGTTATCAATCGCGTCTGCAAGTCCTGCAAAGGAGAGCTAGCAAACTCGCTCCCGCCCTTCCAGTCGTACAACCGGCAAGCCATCGCGAAGCAGTGGTTTCCACCAGCCTTAAAATTCCCCTGGCTGAGATACCAACCGCAAGAGCGGAAGAGCGGAAGCCGGTTACAGTTCCTGTTCAGAGTCGGACTGGTACGCCGCGCCGCGTCTTTTCCTGGAAATCCTTCTTCGCGGACCAGGCCATCAATATCGTCGCTTCGTTAGGCGCGTTCCTGATCCTGGTCGGCGCACTTGGATTTACCGCCACGACCCCAAACCTGCGCCTGGCCTTCGAAATCGTTTTCATTGTGCATGCCGTTTTTGGCATCACAGGTTTTACTACCTATCGCTTCGCGCCGTTCCGTATCGTTGCCACCATCTATACCATCATCTTTGCGCTGCTGG
>VBFM01000469.1:0-2227 GCA_005882595.1 Chloroflexota bacterium | reverse complement strand
GTGCCGGTACTCGTGGCGATTTCCGCTACCTACGCCGCAATTGTCTACACGGTGCTGGCCATCTACCAGCGTTTCAGGCTCTTCGCTTACCTGGGCATGGCGGCTCTAGCAGTCGCTGATTTAGCGTTGGCCGGTGCTCTCAACCTGCGCCTGTGGTGGTGGCCCAGTATGCTGATGATTCTCACTTTCCTCACGCTGCTCAGCACAACGCGGCCATCCGGAAAGAACTGGCCTTTCACCGGAAACCGAGCAGTATTGCGTGAGCCGGTGTGCATCTACATGAAGGTCTTTGTGATCATCTGCGCTTCGAGCGTCGTATTACTTGCCCTGTTCTCATTCACACCTGGTAGGTTTGGTGTACAGGACACCGAAGTGCGCTTTTCAATCTTTAGCCTGGCCTTGCTCATCTTGCTTTGGAGCGGCCTTTTCTTCTGGCTCACCAGGCGTACGCGGAACATCACCGTTCTGGCTTTCCTTTTTCTCGCCAGCGTTCTAGCTCTGTGCTATGCCTTGCGATTTGAAGCTATCGGCTATGCGCTGGCAGTAACAGCTGTCGCACTGTTGTATCATGGACTCACCCGCTTCGCCAACCAACGCCTACAATCCTTTGGCACATTTGAGCGCGACCTGGATTGGATTGCGCTGGCGCTTGTTTTGCTGGTGCCAATCATCAGCTCACCGGTGTTACCTCTCCAGCTTTTCATGCGCGCCTACTCAATCGGTACGCCATATCAAACGAGTTGGCAAACATTTGCAGAAATTGTGGCGTTGTCGGCTGGCATCGCACTCACACTTAGCGTCACCTTCAAGCGTGCCGGCTTCCAGCGCATCCCCGCTCATGCTGATTGGAGCTGGCTCCTCCTGTTGAGCATCTTCTTACTGCATATCACCTACAGTCTCGTCATACTGGCTTTGAATCTCGCGCCTGATTGGTACTTCCTTGGACTGGCGCTCGCTTTGATGGCGGTAGCTGTGCTCGTGAGACGACAGGTAAGCGCAGAATGGGCGCTCCCATTGGACGTTGGCACGCTTTTCGCCATTGCGTTCACACCGGGTCTCAGCCTGAAAGAACCCCAGGATACCATCAGTGCCATATTGCTGTTCTTCGCTGTCGCGACCTACGGCGTCTTGCTCTACCAACGTCGTCAGAACTGGCTCTTCGTGCCGGTCATCTTCGCTTTACTGGCAGTGCCCACGCTGATGAGCCGCCCAGCAGTAATGCTGATTGGAGGTCTATTGCTCCCTCTCGCCGCTGTCGTTATTCGCCGCCAGCTATCTGCAAACAGGACAGCTTCTCATGCGAATCTATTCACGGGGATACCATTGGCAGATACATGGGAATGGCCTCTGCTAGCTACCGGGCTTGTCTATGCAATAGTGGTGTCAGCAAACGATGTTAACCTGTCTACCAGTACGATTCAGAACTGGTCAGGAAAGCCTTTTCCGGTCGCCGTGGAACTAGGTGGGTTCGCGCTTGCCTGGTACGCCGCTGCGGCGCTTGCGCGCATCAAAGTGTGGTTGCTGCCATCCCTGGGATTCGCCATCGGCGCCCTGTTCATTCCAACCAATTCATTCTGGGCGCTGGTCAGCCTGACGCCCTTACTGGCAATACTGGGGATAGCCATTAGCCGTTTGGCGGGCAGAGATTGGGCCTTACCAGTGTATGCCGTAGCCCTGCTCGGCGGCATCATGACCGGATACACAGGATTCGTGCAGGATCATCTAGCGGCAGCGGCCCTGGCTCTGCTTGCATTCGCTGTCCTGGCATATGTGCTTAGCGCGTTGGAAGATCAGATCACACCCATGTGGGTGACACCCGTCTTCGCTACCTGGTCGGTAATCATCTCAGCAGGCTTCTTGAACGAGCTGTACCGACCCCCTATAGTAGCCATTGTCGCCGCCGCGCTGGCTGTTAGTATCAGCTACTTCAACTTAGCTCCGCTTTACCGCCTTGTGAGGTCAACTCGCAGGCACAGCTTTATACGCTACACTCTACCCCTTTATGTCACCGCCTTGAGTGCAGTGCCACTGACAGGCGTCTTTGGCTCGCTTGCAGATATCAACCGGCCATTTTATGGAGCTGTGCCGGACGCGATGCTGCTGTATGGGGTAGTAGCCTTTGCAGTCTTGCTCTATGAAAAGAGACCCACCTGGCTATGGCTAAGCGCCGGTCTGCTGCTATGGGGAACCGTACTTGCCATGCGATTGACACCCTATTACGTGCTTG
>VBFM01000468.1:255-4135 GCA_005882595.1 Chloroflexota bacterium | reverse complement strand
AAAGCGAGTTCTTCACCATATCAGCATCTGGCAACTTGAGCTGCTCAACACCCTTTTTCTTGACAGGTAGTTCTTCAAGCACATCCTTCGCGTGCACTTCGCTGCCGCGAATCAGCTCATAAATGAGTGCGCCGATGAGTGCGCCGATTATTGGGCCAACAAAGTAAATCCAGACGGAGGCCAGCGCGCTGCCACCAGCAAAAACGGCTGGGGCCAGGCTGCGCGCGGGATTCATGCTGCCGCCCGACAACGAATTCGCAAAGAGTCCAGAGACAATGATGATAAAGCCAACCGTCAGTCCGCCTTCCGAGCGATTGAAGCGTTTGTCGGTCGCCGTACCCATACTGACATACATCAGGAAGAATGTCAGGGCGATTTCCAGCACGACTGCCTGGAAATCCCCAATTTTTGGCGTGGTCGCGCCAAAGTGAGCCGCCGTCACTTTCTCTGAGGGCAGAATGAGGAAATGCATGGTACTGGCACACAGCGCACCCGCGAATTGCGCAATCCAGAATGGTACAACAAAACGCCAGGGGAAACGCCGCGCAATGGCAAAGCCCAGCGTAATGGCAGGATTGAAATGTGCGGAAGAGATATAGCTGAGGGTATAAATCATAGCCGCGACAGTTAGCCCAAAGGCAAGATGAACCAGCAGGATGCCCGCGAAATCTGTGGTATCGCCCACCATTGATCTTGCGCCGCAGCCAAAAAAGACGAGCGCGAATGTGCCAATGAACTCGGCGGCATAGCGCCGGAACATATCTTTGCTCAGTATTTTCTCATTCATAGATTTTTCACCTGCCCTACGTATTGGGATAGGTTTACAAAGCCAACAACGCGACAAGAAACGGATCATTATGGCTCTTCTTATGTACACGTACGAGGCATATCGTTTAGATACGCTGAGGCTTCTGGTAAATTCGTAGCAAAAAGACTTGCGCGTGACATTACGTCATGCTTTATACTGAGGGCGCAAAGAACACTTTGAACGAAACATCCGACCATATAGAAAGGACATTGTATATAATGAGTGAACAGCAAGAACAGCTGCAGGCCATAGTGAAAAGCTATCGTCCTATTGAAGAACTCGTACCGGCACAGTGGAGCGAGGGTGACATCTACGCCAACGGCATTCGCCAGCACTACTATCGCACGGGAGGAGACAAACCCGCGCTGCTACTCCTGCATGGCTTTAATGAATACGGGCTGACCTGGCTGCGCGTCGCCAAAGAACTCGAACGGGACTACGACATTATCATGGTTGATGCGCGCGGGCATGGCCGCTCAGATGGTATTGCCAGCGGATTTTCAAATACACTGCTTGTCGAAGACGCCGCTGGGTTCATCCGTGCTCTCAATTTGGATCGCCCCCGTATTATCGGCCTCTCGCAGGGAGGTTCGACGGTCCTACGCCTGGCAGCAACCTACCCGGAGCTGGTACACTCCTTCATCTTCGAGGGCTGGGGCGAAGAATCTCCTCAATCTGGAGATTTCGCGAACTCGGAAGGATATCGGGCCTGGTTCAACACCTGGCTTGCCTGGCTTGAACGACTTCGAACGTTGAGCCACGAGGAGCGCATGCTCTCGGCACTGCCACAACTCCTGCCGACAATGGGCGGGTCAATGTGGCTCGAAGACGAGTATGTGCCGATGGTCGAGGGTTACGCGCTGTTCGATCTCGACCTGGCAAGAGACAGCATGAAGCTCTGGAACAACACGGACAGGGACGATCCGGCCGAACTGTTGAAGCGGATCACGTGTCCTGCTTTGATCATGAAACATGCCTGGACCTTCCCTACACCGGGCACTCAGCCAGCGGTTCGCGAAGTGGCCTCTGAGCAACCCAATATCAGGATAGTATACTTCGAGCATACCGGCCACCTGATTCGCCGCGTGGCCTACGAACAATACATGGCTCTGGTAAGGGATTTTCTCTTACACAGAGCAGATACTTGAAGTGAGAGATCGCATAGGAAGGCTACCTGCATGACGAGTATCCATCCATTTGCGCTGGCATACGAGGTTGAGCGTACATTGTACGAGTCTTCATCGATCTGGGAAGGGATCGACGCGCAAGAGATTCCTCTTAGCGTTGCAGCTAACCATGGACGGACTGTCCGGCAGTCACACGCACGCAAATAGACACCTTTCTTGCAGGCATTGGATATCTATAGAGGAAAGCGCGTAGAGAGACCATTTGACGAGGGCTATATAGAAGAATCGAATAACTACTCTACTATAAGTCATAGTGGGAGCTATCTTTTCGACACAGCTTCTTTCTTGCGACTATAGTGCCTGCGCGCCTTGGCCTGGTTGCCGCAGGTCTGCATATCACACCAGCGGCGGCTATGATTCTTGCTTGTATCCAGGAACAGCCACCTGCAATCCTCGGCTGAGCATGCTCGCACATCACGCAATCTCTCCGAGGTCAATAAATCCGCCGCCGAACGAACTACCACCCAGAGCAGGTAATCCAGCGATTGTTCCTTCATAGTCCAATCCCAGACAAAGCCTTTCTCCTCCGGCACAATACATGCGTGAGACAGAGCATGCGCGAGTATATCGTTCAGTATAGTAAGGTCAGACTGACCGGGGGAAGAATCTTCCGAGATAGCATAAAACACCCGGTAGATCGCTTCTCGCAATCTGATAGCCCGTTCGAACACAGCAGACGCCTCTTCTGGATGCTGCGCTGCTTCATGTAATAAGCGTTGTGCTTCCTCATGCGCTAAAAGATGCTCAAACAGTCCCCAGGCAATGAGATCGCTATAGCTATTCAGTAACTCTTGTGGTTGCGCGTCATAGCGTCCACCCAGGGTATGTGTAAAATCCAGGCAGAGCCAATTGCCTGTTATAGTATCAAAATCTGGTATGTCTATACCGTCCTCAATCATGTATTTACCCTCCTCTCTTACTTTATCACATTTCTTCCTAACTACCAAAACACACTTGACAGGTTAATAATTCCGGGGTATAATATAACCATCAAATACAATTTTACTGGTTAAATACATTGATGTCAAGTGATGAACTATACCAGTGCAAACTGAAAGGAGAACATGCTATGCATCCAATGAATAACTACGAAACCCTCCGCAGGGGACGCGAAGAACTGTTACGGCAGGCTGAGCGCGAGAGAATGGCGCGGGCAGCAACCGTCAAGCAGTGGAGACAGAGAAAATTTTCTCTTGAGTTCGCCAACTGGCTGGGAGTGCACCTGGTAAGCTTGGGACACAGGCTCGAACAACTTGGAGTTTCTGAGCAAGGAAAACGACCGGTTTCAGTTCACTGATAACCATTGACCACGTAGCGAAGAGTCATACTCGTATAGTCTTTTCATAGTACAAAGTCCGTAAGAACAAACGAAAGGAAGCTAGCAAGATGAGCATGATTATCATCATAGTCTTACTGCTGGTTGCACTTGACCTGGCAGCACTCCGTTGGGGTTGCGATAGCACAGAACCTGCTCATTCACCTGAGTGGGGAAAAAGGCGCTATCTCTTCCTGTAGGAAAGGAACATTAGAGAATGATCGCAAGAATCTGGCGAGGTCTGCTTCCTGGCGAGTAGGATATCCGCTTCTTAACGAAGCTAGCAATGGTAATGGAAGGAGCATGCAATGATTTCTAACGAGACAGCCGTAATGGACGCCGAAAAAGAGGCCGGAATAACTCCACAGAAAGCACTGCATGCTCACAATTTGCGCTACGATGCGCTGCTGGTGTTTATCACGATGATTTGGGGCAGCACATTTCTGGTCGTCAAGTATACAGTCGGGCTCAGTGGCCCTTTCACCTACCTGGCTTTCAGTTACGGTATCGGCGCGCTCACCCTCGCGCTGATCTTCCGTAAACGATTGGCACGCATAACCCGCTCCGAAC
>VBFM01000468.1:0-200 GCA_005882595.1 Chloroflexota bacterium | reverse complement strand
TCCAAACCACGGGCCTGCAGTTCACAACGGTCAGCAAGGCCGGGTTTATCACCGGTTTGAATGTACCACTTGTACCGATCTTCTTTCTACTTTTGCTGCGTCAACGGCCCGCGCTCACAGCCATTGCAGGAGTAGTGTTATCTTTTCTTGGTCTGTTTTTGCTCTCGGTCAACAATCAGTTTATGTTATCGATTGATCCC
>VBFM01000054.1:3653-10860 GCA_005882595.1 Chloroflexota bacterium | reverse complement strand
CTTTTTTTCGCTGCCGGTATTCCCCAACGAAACTGAACCAAACATTCCATTCACCCCCGGCGGTGGCCTGATCCTAGGCCCTCCCGGCACCATTAACGCTGTTGTGGTCGTAGTAGTGATCGGTATCCTTGCCGCTATCCAGTTCTACTTCCTGACTCGCAACCGCTACAAAGTGTAGGATAGTCATAAGACGATCATCTGGTCTGGCAATCTCTCATGTCAGGCCAGATTTTTTTGTTTCCTGAAGAAAGGCCTAAACCACGCTCCGGCCACTGTGCTATAATGGGAAAAAATGTGTTGTGGCGAAAAACACTCTCGCCCTGGGAAATATGGAAATGGATATGGATTATGAGCGGCCTCTACGAATTTTGATCCTTGCTGCCGAAATTGTACCTTTTGCCAAGGTTGGAGGACTGGCCGATGTGGTGGGTGCATTGCCGAAGGCGCTGCAGGAACTCGGTCACGATGTGCGGCTGGTGATGCCGCGTTATGGACAGGTTAGCCCCGAACGCTTTCAATTGACGACCGCGCTCGACGCGGTACCGGTGCACATGGGGCATTACCAGGAACAGGTGCGCGTACTCCAGGGAAGCATCGGTCAGGGCGTACCCGTTTACATGATTGATGCCCCCCGCTACTTTGATCGCGAAAACATCTACGGCTATACAGATGATGGAGAACGGTTTATCCTCTTCTGCCGCTCCGCGCTTGAAACGGTGCGTACCCTGGACTGGTCGCCCGATATCATCCATTGTAATGATTGGCAGACGGGCATTGTTCCCAACTGGATGCATACCGTCTACCACGACGACCCGTTCTTCGCCGACGCCGCCACCGCCTACACCATCCATAACCTGGCCTATCAAGGCATCTTTGGCTACCGTATCCTCGAAGTGGCAGGCGTCGCCACAGGGGGGTTCCTCTATCCACAGATCGTGGAACTGGCAAATGTCGTCGATATCATGGGGCGCGGCATCCTCTTCGCTGATGCCATCACCACCGTCAGCGAGCGCTACGCTCAGGAAATACTGACGCCTACCTTTGGTGAGAAACTTGACCCTCTCCTGCGTTCCCGGCGCGATCACCTCTTTGGCATTCTCAACGGCATCGATTACCAGGAAATGAATCCCGCGACCGACCGCTACATCCATACGCAGTTTGATTGTGCCAGCCTTGACAAACGCGCAGCTAATAAACGCGCCTTACAGGAGCGCGCGCATCTCCCGGTCAAGCCGGATGTTCCGCTCATCGGCATGATCTCACGCCTGGCCGATCAGAAAGGCTTTGACCTGATCGCGCAGATTGCGCAGCCCTTACTGGCTCAGGGTATCCAACTGGTCGTGCTGGGCATCGGCGATCAGCACTATCACGAGATGTTCCAGAACCTCGCTGCTCGCTATCCTGAACAGGTCGCGATCTTCCTCACCTTCAACAGCGAACTGGCCCAGAGTATTTACGCTGGCAGCGATATGTTCCTGATGCCCTCGCGTTTCGAGCCGTGCGGCCTCGGCCAGTTGATCGCCATGCGCTACGGCAGCGTCCCCATCGTGCGCAGCGTCGGCGGCCTGGCAGATACCGTTCAACAGTACGATCCCAGCACTGGCGGGGGCAATGGCTTCACCTTCGTCAATTACGACCCCTGGGAACTATTCGCCGCAATCGTGCGCGCCCTGGAAGTCTTCCGCTTCAAGGATATCTGGCGCACCTTACAACAACGCGGCATGAATGCTGACCATTCCTGGCACGCCTCCGCCGTACGCTACGTTGATGTCTACCGCAACGCCATCAAGTTTCATAAAAGCGGCAAGTAAGCCACTTTTACTACCAATCCAGGCTCTTGAATTCATAAGAACATTATATTATAATATTATGTATATTTGCAGAAGGAAACCTCCCTATGAACGCGAGCGCTCAGAACTCTTTTAATGATGTGCAGCTTCAAATAAACCGGGATTCCCCTGTCCCGCTTCACCACCAGGTGCGCAATTACCTGCTCGGCAGTATTGAACGCGGCGAACTCCTGCCAGGTCAGCAATTGTTGCAGGAAAAAGAATATGCATCCCGCTTTGGCATTAGCCTTGCCCCTGTGCGGCAGGCCATCCTTGATCTCGTGAAAGAGGGCTACCTCTACCGCGTCCCCGGTAAGGGGACATTCGTGCGGGAGCAGAAGGTCGAGGAAAAGATCAGTATCCTGTCCAGTTTCTCCGAGAGCATGCGTGCTAAAGGGCTGAGTGCCACCTTGCGCGTGGTTGAATTGCGTGTGGGCAAGATTCCCCCCGCCCTCAGAAGCGTGCTTGGCCCAGATGACCAGCAATATGTATACCTCCAGCGCGTTGCTTTGAGCCAGGGCGAGGCCATTGCCTTGCTTTCCTCCTATATTCCGGCGCGGCTTGTTCCTGGCATCGAGACCATCGATTTCCAGGGGCGGTCGCTGTATAAAACATTGGAGGAGCGCTACGGTATCGTGCTGGCCCGGGCCGAAAACACGATAGAAGTGGTGCGTTGTCGTGCTGCACAGGCAGCAGTGCTCGGTATTTCTCCGGGAACGCCGATGCTGCAAGTGGAAGGAAAGACCTATGACGTGACAGACCAGTTTGTGGAATTCGCGCAGGTGCTCTATCGAGCAGATCGTTTCCGTTTCACGATTGAAAGCTTCCGGCGCGATGATCGCGTCTTGCACCTCATCGGCGCGCCGGATTTAGAGGAGGGCGCACGGCCATGAATAAGGCTACCTCAGCCATTGAAGGCAGCTCAGGCAAAATGTTTTTGCGTAACGCAACCGGACTACTTCGGGAAGTATCCCTACTCGATGCATTTATCATGAACACCTTCGGCATGAATATCGCCGTTGGCGCAGTTTTTCTCTTCCTACAAGCACCGGCAAATTTTCCCAATGGCAATATGCTGGTGGCGGTCATCATCGGTACGCTGCTGATGGCATTTACACTGCTGTGGGTGTACTCCACCTTTGCGGCCTCTATGCCCCGTTCCGGTGGCGATTATGTGTTCGTCAGTCGCGTCTTGCATCCATTTCTGGGCTGGTTGTTGGGTTGGAGCCAGGGTATGTGGCTCATCTTTTTCTGGATAGGCTTTAATGCCTGGTTTGCTCTCACCTTTGCCGTGCCCGTTGCGCTCTCTACCATCGGGGCAGCCACCGGTCAAGGCGGCTGGATTGACTTGAGCAATAATCTGCTGGCATCGTTCCCCATACTTGGCATTACCACGCAGTGGTGGGTGCTGCTTATCGGTTTGCTCATCAATATTGGCTTCGCCGTGCTGCTCATCCTGGGCGGTCAGAGCTTCTGGCGCTGGCAAAAGGTCTTCTTCATCTTCGCTGGCGGAAGTATTATCATCGCCTTCCTGCTTCTGGTCTTTGATGGCGGCAACATCCAGAATGCCTGGAACACTTTTGCCACTCAGCACAAAGGGCTGGCGTTCAACCAGGTCATTCCAACGGCGGTGAAGAACGGGTATACCTTACCGGGTGGCTTCAGTTGGAGCGATACGCTGCTCATGCTGCCCTGGGTCTTCTTCGTGGTGGGCTACGCGCAGGGATCGGCCCAGATCGGCGGCGAGGTCAAACGCGCCGCGCGCAACCAGTATCTTGCGATGGTCGGTGGTGTGCTGCTCAACGGGTTGATGCTGGCATTGCTCGTGATCGTCTTCACGCAGGCCGTCGGTGTGAACTGGATTGGCAGCGTTGGTTTCCTCTCGAGTACCAACCCCGGCCTGCTCAACTTGCCAGGCAATCTCTCACCGAGCTTCAACTTCATCGTCAGTTTGCTCACGGGTAATGTGCTGATCCCGCTCATCATCGGCATCGGCTTTATCTTCTGGGCGCTGATGGGAACTCCGCTCTCCGAACTGCAGGCCACGCGCTACATGCTGGCCTGGGCCGTCGATCGCATGATTCCCTCCCCGTTGGGTGACGTGAACGAGCGTTTCCACTCCCCGGTCAAAGCCATCATCTTTTGCACCGTTACAGGAACGCTGGCGCTGATCGCCCTGGTAACCATACCACAGGCCAGCCTGCTTGGCGCGCTGCTCGCGCAGATTCTCGCCTTTATCCTGGTATCGATCGCGGGTATCGTCTTCCCTTACCGGCTGCGCCATGTCTGGGAAGCGGGCGGGGGTCACCGCATACTTGGCATCCCCTCTGTTACGCTTGCCGGAATAGGCGGCGTGCTTGTTCTCGGCGGCCTCATGCTGTTGTTCATCTTCAATAGCACCATCAACTCCACCTTTGGTGTGACGGCCAGGCTGTCACTCTCCTTTATGATCGGCGTCATTGTTGTGGGTATTCTCTGGTACATCGGTGCTTACTTCTTGAATCGCAACCAGGGTATAGACCTTGGCCTGACGTACAGCGAGATTCCGCCGGAGTAGGTTTACGCATGGGGATGGAAACGAACGAGCAGCCTCACGCCACTGTGAAGCCCACCATGTATCCACGAGTGATCGTGGTGGGCAACCTGACGATTGACGACGTAGTGCTGCCCGATGGTACAACACGCATGTCCAGCGTGGGTGGCAATAGCCTCTACACACTGCTGGGAGCACGCCTCTGGCAATCCCAGGTTGGAGTAGTGACGCGCCGGGGCGAGGATTTTCCGCGCGATCTCACCGAGATGCTGAACTCTCTCGTTGTAGCCACGGATGGCATCGTTGATATTCCTGGACCAACGGTACGCAACTGGGTGCTCTACGAGAGCAGCGGTGAGCGGCACTGGATCTATCGCACTCCACGCGAGCGTTCGCGCCAGGTGGCGGTGCAGCCGGGTGATGTACCGGTTGCCTGGTTGCAAGCGCAGCCTCCGCCGGTCGTGCATGTAGCCGGTATGCCACTGGACGCGGCAGAAGCTATTGTGGATACTGTGCGACGTTTTGCCCCTCACGCCATCATCACCCTGGATACCCATGAAGATTACGTTGTAGACTACCGACAGCGCTTGCGCGAGTTGGCAGCCAGGGTCGACGCCTTCCTGCCCAGCCGCGCTGAACTGGCCGATCTTGTCGGTTACGACGACCCGCGGCGCGCCCTGGCGACCCTGGTGAGCCTGCCTACGCCGATCATCGTGATTAAAATGGGTGAAGAGGGGGCGCTGGTCTGGGATAAAGCGCAAGGAATTTTGCACGAGATAGGTATAGCGCAAGGCCCGGTAGTAGATGTGACCGGCGCCGGTGATGCATTCTGTGGAGGGTTCGCCTCCGGGCTATCGCTTGGTTGCAGCCCGCTGGAGTCGGCACAACGCGGCACGATTTCCGCCTCTTACGCAGTGGCAAACTTCGGTTCAATGCAACTGGCTCAAGTCAATCCCGCCACAGCGCAAGAACGCATTCATACCGATCCCCCATCCGTGCATCTCCTTTCCGCACCTGCACAACTGTCGCAGGTTGAGGGAGCAGATCACGGTATCAGTAGCGCGCTGGATTTGATGCGCGAAGAGATCGCCATGATTCCTGAGCTGCTGGCTGGACAGTTGGAGACGCTGGCAATTCCGTTGCGCACGCTTGCGAGTGAACTGCATGCTGATGGAGTTACCACTCTTTATCTTACCGGGTGTGGAGACTCGGCCTTCGCGGGTGCGGCAGCGACGCTGGCCTTTCAGAAACTTGCAGGCATTGACGCCGAAAGTATACACGCGCTTGACCTTGCGCGTTACCGCGTACGCTACCTGCGCTCTCGACCTGAGCATACCGCCGTCGTTTGCATCTCATTTTCAGGCAAAGTGGGCAGAACTATCGAGGCGGCGATACAGGCGCGGCGTTTCGGTCTCCGCGTGATCGCCCTCACTGGAAACCCGCAATCGCCCCTGGCGAAAGCTGCACACCATATCATCCAGTTGTCCGTTCCAACGCTCGGCTATTCTCCTGGCACAAGCACCTACCTGGCGATTCTGAACGCGCTGCTCGACCTGGCGCTTGCCTGGGGCGAGGCGCGCAAACGCGATATAGCCAGGGCGCGCACCCTGCTGCGAAATGCGCCCAATCTGGCGCGGCAGACGCTTGAGGAAAGCAATGCGCTTGTGCGTGAACTGGGCGAGCAGATGGCCGGGCACGCATGGCTCACCTTTCTCGGCGCTGGCCCGAATCTGGCAACGGCGCACTTCGGCGCGGCCAAACTGTTCGAAGGGCCGCAAAAACTGGCTGTGGCGACGAACATCGAGGAATGGGCGCACGAAGAATATTTTGTGAGCGGTCCAGGTACTCCTGTCTTTCTCATTGCCCCTTCGGGGGCCTCGTATGACAGGGCGAGTGAGATTCTCTCTGAACTGGATTACATCGGCGCTCATTCAGTATATATCAGTGACACAAAACCGTCGGTTAAGCCTGGCGTATTTATCCCGTTGGCTCCTGGTCTGCCGGAAGAGTTTTCTCCGCTGCTGGCTGCCCTACCACTTAGCCTCTTCGCGTTCTACCTGAGCCGCGCCAGTGGGCAGGAGCGGTTTGAGTTTCCCAGCCCGGAAGCGGCCCAGGAACACTATGAAACAATTCACCGGGCCACACAGGGGGAGCCGGCATAATGAATGATTCGCAAGGAGTCGAGGGGATGTCGCCTGAAAAAATTGGCATTGAGATCGGAGTAATGGGTTCAGCGCGCCTTCCCGAAGATGATGACAGGTGGCAGCTGGCTCACCGGTTGGGCACATTGCTTGCCAGAGAAGGATTTGTCGTCGTGTCCGGCGGCTACGGCGGCCTGATGGCGGCGGTCAGCCGCGGAGCGCATGAAGCAGGTGGGCGCGTGGTCGGCTTAACAATGCGGCACTGGAAAAACGTCGAGCCGAATTCCTGGAATGCCGATTTGCGCTGGTCAACCGACTATGGCATGCGCATCAACCACATCCTGCGTTGTGCCGCTGTTATTGCCCTGCCGGGTGGTGTTGGCACGCTTTCGGAGATGGCGATGGTTTGGGCCGCGAGCCAGACGGAAAAACGGCCCTTGCCTCTCATCTTGCTCGGCGATTGCTGGCCTCCCGTCATGCAAGCCATTCGCGAACATCTTGTCGTAAGCGATAAAGACCTCGATCTGCTGCGCTTTGCTACAAGTCCAGAAGAAGCGGTGCGAGCAGTACACACGGGATTGCGGGAGAAGCCCATAGGGCAGGGACCTTACGGATAAAGGAGCTATTTTATGAGTTTCAAGGCCTTTTATGCCTCAGATATACATGGCTCAGATATGCTATGGCGGAAGTTTATCAATGCCGCC
>VBFM01000054.1:0-3642 GCA_005882595.1 Chloroflexota bacterium | reverse complement strand
GGCGACATCGCCGGTAAAGCCGTGCTGCCGATTGTGCGCCGCGGCAACCAGTATTTTGTGCCGGGTTTTGCCGGTGAACGCGCCTTTACGGAAGACGAGTTACCTGCCCTGGAGCGGCGCATTCGCGATCTCGGTCAGTACCCCTACCGGATGACGGAGGGTGAACTAGAAGCGGTGCAGCATGACCGGGGAGCAATCGATGCGCTCTTCTCGCGCATCATGCGGGAAACGCTGGAACGCTGGCTCCGATTGGCCGAGGAGCGGTTGCAGGGCAAAGGCGTACGACTCTATGTCATGCTTGGCAATGATGATGAACCCGCGCTGCGCGAGGTCCTGGCGGCTTCATCGTTCGTAGTAGATTGTGAGGACCGCACCGTCGAACTAGGTGAGGGTTTCCAGATGCTTTCCTGCGGCTTCGCGAATCCCACGCCCTGGCATTCGCCGCGCGAGATGCCGGAGGAGGAACTACAGCGCCACCTCGAGCAACTGGCGGGTCAGTTGGAAGAACCCTCCCGCTCAGTCTTCAACCTGCATGTTCCTCCTATTCGCACACCGATAGATACCGCGCCCGTCGTTGATGAAAACCTGAGTCCCGTGATCCGGGGCGGCTCCATCATGATGGGGCCTGCCGGGTCGCAGGCAGTCCGCAACGTGATTGAACGCTATCAGCCCTTGATTGCGCTGCATGGACATATTCACGAGTCGCGCGGCACGGTCAAGATTGGCAAGACCATCTGCATCAACCCTGGCAGCGCCTATGGCGAAGGTGTCCTGCATGGCGCTCTATTTGAGCTTGATAAGCGCAAAGGCCTAAAGCGCTATCAACTCACTTCTGGTTGATAAAAGCGCGGCTTCCTTTTCTCTATAAAGGCATGCATCCCCTCTTGCGCATCCGGAATCTGGGATGCAGAAGCCATCACCTCCTGCGCATATTTGTAAGCCTGCGGCTGATCGAGGCCAATCTGCGCATAGAATGCCTGTTTGCCGATACCTTTAGAAAGGAAACTGCCGCGCGTCGCCGCCTCAAGCAGGCGCTGCGCCTCCTCCACCAGGCGCTCCGCTGGAACCACGCGGTTGACCAGCCCCCAGTCCGCCGCCGTTTGCGCATCGATTGCATCGCCCGTGAGCACCATCTCAAGCGCCCGTTTGCGCCCAATATTGCGGCTGACCGCCACCATCGGCGTCGTGCAGAACCAGCCACCCTTTCCGCCAGGCGTCGCAAAAGACGCTTCCGTCGAGGCAACCGCCAGGTCGCACGTAGCAACCATCTGGCACCCCGCAGCGGTAGCAATAGCGTGCACCCGCGCCAACACCGGCTGCGGGATAGCCTGTATCGTGTCCATCAGGCTCGTGCACACGCTCAACAGCTTGCGCATTGCAACCAAATCCTGCCCCACCACATCCGCGAAATCGTGACCCGCGGAAAAGGCCGGACCATTCGCCGCTAAAATCACCCCCCGCGCATTGCTATCCCCCACCTCCCGAAACGCATCCGTAAGCTCAAGCATATGCTTGAGCGAGAGCGCATTCCTCCTCTTAGGATTGTTCATGGTAATGGTGGCGTAAGGGCCATCATATTCCAATGTAATCAGTTCGTATGACATCGTTTGTTATCCTTCCGAATAAGACTTGCCAGGGTGTCTTCTATATATCATGCGATATATTCGCGTCAGTTTCCAGTTCAATCCCAGGATTCTGCATAGTGAGGGGCGGTTGGGCCGGGCGAAATGTAGTGACGTCCCTTGTGGGCGTCATGGGGTTGGGTGGGGGCAATCGTGGATATCAGGGGCAGACATTGTGCACGTCCATCATAAGGCTCTCGCATCAAGATCAGCTATGAAAGCCTCAAATACTCTCCATATGGACTCACATACGCGGCAATAAAGTCACCTCGCTGATATCCTGGCAACCCTTTCTTTGCTCCACTCGTGATCACATAGGTGTTCTCGGTGTGTGGATCCGTCCATTCGGCGCAAATCTCATACCACCATCGTCCTCCGAGTAAGGGTGGCATCGGAGCATCCTGCCACATCCGTACCAGGGTCACCTTTGCCATGACAAGCGTTCCTGTGTGCCTGATGCGATAGCGTTTCCTCTGGCTCGCGATAAACAAACCTGTCCCAAGCAGGCACAGGCCAGTCAGTACCAGCAGGTTTAGCATTTCATCTGTTCCTCTCGCGTCGAGAAGATGTCTCTGCGTACTCAACTGAACCATTGAAACATCCCCTCTCTATTACATAGACGAGAGGAGATGACATTAATCCAACATAGCTTGCCCCCATGTTCTATGATATAGACAGATTTTGGCAGAAGGAGAACGGCACGTGCCTCAGCTTCCAACGGGCAGCATAACGCTGCTCTTCACGGACATAGAGGGGTCTACCCGCTTGCTGCACCAGTTTGGCAATCGCTACGCTGGTGTATTGAGGGAGTGCCGTCGCCTGCTGCGCGCCGCTTTTCAGCAGGCAAATGGCGTCGAGGTCGATACGCAGGGCGATTCCTTCTTCGTGGTCTTCGAGCGTGCTGCCGACGCGGTTGCGGCGGCGGTTCATGCGCAGCGTGCTCTCTTCACTGCGCCCTGGCCGGACGAGGCGGTGGTGCGTGTGCGCATGGGTATGCATACCGGCGAACCGCAGCCAACAGACGAGGGATACATCGGCCTGGATGTACATCACGCCGCGCGTATTATGAGTGCAGCCCACGGTGGGCAGGTATTGCTCTCCCAGGAAACGCGCGACCTGGTGAAGGCCGACCTACCGGAAGGCGTGGGTCTGCGCGAACTCGGCGCGTACAGACTGAAAGATATTGCGCATCCAAATCATCTCTTCCAACTGGTCATACCGGGCCTGCCTGCCGACTTCCCGCCTCTTACAGCCTTGAGTTCTCAGCATCCACTGCGAAACATACCGTCTCCGACCACATCCTTCATTGGACGAGAGGCAGAAGTGGCCGCTATCAGCGATCTTTTGCGCCGGGACGAAGTGCGTCTGCTAACACTGATCGGCACCGCCGGGGTCGGAAAAACGCGCCTGGCTTTGCAAGTCGTAGCTCAACTCGGCTCTTTCTTCAGCGGTGGCCAGTGCTTTGTCGCCCTGGATCAGGTAAGCAGCCCGGATGCGGTTCTCCCGGCGCTTGCCCAGTCGCTCAACATCCAGGAAGAGAAAGAGCGTTCCCTCCTTGAGCAGGTGAAGGCGATCTTGCGAGAGCAAGCGATGCTCTTGATCCTGGATAACTTCGAGCAGGTGCTGCCGGCGAGCCTGTTGATAACCGACCTGTTAGCCGCCTGTCCCAGACTGAAAGTGCTGGTCACGAGCCGCGTCATGCTCCATCTACAGGCAGAACACCTCTTTGAAGTACCATCCTTGCCCTTGCCCGACTCCCGGCTCTATGAGCATCTCTCCGCTCCCGCCACCCTGTCACACTATGCGTCGGTCGCGCTCTTTGTCCAGCGTGCAAGCGCAGTTCAGCCCGATTTTCAGTTGACCCGCGCCAACGCCGCTGCCATTGCGCGTATTTGCGTGTACCTGGATGGTATTCCGCTCGCCATCGAGTTAGCGGCAGCGCGCGTGCGCCATTTTTCACCACAGACCTTGCTGGCACGCCTGGAACATGGTCTGGCCGTTTTGCAAGCGGAAGCGCACG
>VBFM01000053.1:1357-8345 GCA_005882595.1 Chloroflexota bacterium | reverse complement strand
GCTGTCCCTGGAAACCGTGCCCTGCACTTCTGCCGATCCACTTCGCAATGTCCGCCGGGCCATCGAGCAGGATGACCGTTGTCTCGTAACGCTGGACACGGAATTTTTAGCGCTGCATGCGCAAGTCGAAGCAGCACTTGGGGCCAATTGGTTATGGCAAGAGCATCGCGTTCGACACATCCATATCAAAGACTATGACGGCATGTTGTATGCTGCTGATAACTCCCGCCGCTATCTGCACCCAGGTGAAGGCTCCATCGATTTTACTCACTTCTTTGCCGCGCTAAAAGAACGTGGCTTTGACGGGTATATCAGCCTGGAATCCCCGGTGGTAGGAATGGATGGGACGAGAGATATTGCTAAGTTGCAGCGGAGTTTGGAGCGGCTGCGGCAGTATATTTTGTAGGTGGAGGGTGCAACGAGATGCGTCCGAAATTTGCATATTAGGTGTAAATATTGTACACTACTCTCTGGTTGTCCCGGAGCAGAAGGCATGATAACGGTAGTCAAACTCAATCCTCTTGGCGAAACAAAAATTCAGTACTCGGGAGAAATTGTAGAGCGCTTATCGGATGGCGTCGTTATAGAAGCGTATTGGAGACATGCGCCCAAAGAACTTGGTTACGCCCGTTTCGAGCCAGGAGACCGCTTTACCGAATATTATTATACGGACCGGTGGTTTAATATTTTTGACATTGCCACAGCCGGTGGGCGGCGCAAAGGCTGGTATTGCAATGTTGCACAGCCAGCTTCGATTTCCAAAGAGTATATCGAGCAGGTTGACCTGCTGCTTGATGTATGGGTTGACCCAGATGGCACGCCGCTCGTCTTAGATGAGGACGAATTTGAAGCCGACACCACGCTCAGCGAAGAGCAGCGTGCAGGTGCGCATCAAGGACTGCAAGATCTGTTACAGATGATCGCAGCGCAAGCGGAACCGTTTACGTATTAGTCTCTACCTGAAATGGAGAGGTAGAGCATACCCGGTGTGTTGAAATAACACTGTGTCAGAGCCACATACGACTCTGGAAGGACAAATCTTGATGGAGAAAAAAGGCGCCAGGCTGTTCCAGCAGAACGCGGATGCGTTCGAGTGCGGCTGGAACATTGTGGAGCTTGATTCACGCAGACAACTTCGTCTGAAAGTAAACGAGCTACTTCGACTTTCTCATGATCCCACGCTTACCACCAGCGAAATGCAGCAGCATCTCCTCCACGGTGTAGCGACGTTTGGGAAACAACTGGCCACACAGCTTGTGCGTTCGCTTCAACGCGACGACCACCAGGAACGCCAAACCATCGTCTGGCTATTGACCCTACTAAACGATGCCGAATCAGTAGCACCGCTCCGGCACATGTCACGCGATTCGAAATTGCCTCGTCCTGTGCGGCTCTCGGCCTCACTCGCGCTTGCAGGCATGGGCATAACACCAGAGATGCTCGATAGCCACAGGCAGCCGCGCCTGTATGCTATCAGTTAGCCAAATACCATTATAATAGCATTCAGATTAAAAGCTGGATGAGGATTGAAACGACGTAAATGGCACGCTTGTCGTAGATGGGACGCCCATCTAAAGAGTTGCGGGTACTACTAAGCTACCCGCAATTTTGTTTTAACTTATAGATGATAGTACATCGGCTGAGGATTGCAAAGCATGATACGGATTGAGATTCCTCAAAGAGGGGTGATAGAGTTAGCACACGCCGTTTTTGATGCCAACGGCACCTTTGCGGTGGATGGAGTACTCATACCTGGAGTTGCTAAACATTTGAAAGAACTGACTGATCTTCTTTCTACCTACATACTGACGGCTGGCACACATGGCAACATAGCAGAGCTTGAACGTTCTTTAGGTATGCCATTGCAGATTATTCGCACCGGGGAGGACAAAGAGCGTTTCGTGCAGCAACTTGGACCCGACAGAGTGATTGCCTTTGGTAACGGCACAAACGATGCACCTATGCTGCGCCTGGCTGCTATTGGCGTGGCTGTGATGGCGGCAGAGGGGGTATCCATGGCGGCGCTGCAGGCTGCCGACGTGCTGGCTCACGGTCCGATTGACGCGATTGATCTCGTGCTGAACCCCAAACGCCTGATAGCTACTTTGAGGGGATGATTAGACGGCATAATGGAACAAATTGAACAACCCGTGGTAACCGCCTCTGAAACACCTGTCAAACAATCAAAGTTCGGCCTGCTGTATGTGTGTGTGGCCGTCTTCTTCTTCTCCACCAGCCCGATTTTCGTGCGCTGGTCAAGTCCGTTCAATTCGGTTGAAGTTGCTTTCTGGCGTTTAGCAATCGCCACCGCGCTGGTAGCGATCATGGGTCTGCTCACACATCAGCGCTTACTGCTAAAACGACGCGAACTCCCCCGTTTCCTATTTTATGGGTTGGTGACCGCGCTGCACTTTATTTTCTACATCGGCTCGCTCAGTTTCACCACCATCGCCCACTCGCTTGCGCTTGCCTACACCTCGCCCATCTTTGTCACGCTATTTTCAGCATTCATCTTGCACGAACCACTTCCTGCCCGCAAATACTTGGGTATCGCGGTTGCCATTGTTGGTATCGCGATCATGGCTGGCTTCGAGCCACACTACACCACCTGCTCTCTCTCCGTCACCGGACATTGTATGGCACTCGGTGACGGGATGGCCCTCCTATCTGGTCTGTGCTTCGCCATCTACTCGGTCGCGGGGCGAGGTGAACGCGACCGCCATCCACTCTTCCGCTATACAACCAACGTCTATGGACTGGCGGCATTGTGGCTGTTGCCGGTGACGCTCTATTTCGCGTTTGGTCACACCTATCCATTGGGAGCAGTCGGCGCGGTTGTGGCGCTAGGGGTTTTCCCATTGGGCCTGGGGCATACACTGTATAATGCCGCGATACGTAAAGTGCATGCGACATATGCAAATTTGATTGCTACGCAGGAGGTGACGGGAGGGATTATCCTGGGTATTTTCCTGCTTGGGGAGATACCGTCGGTGACGGCGATCGTGGGGGTGGGGGTGACGCTGGTGGGGATTGCAGGGGTGTTGGTATGACTAGAATTTTTTATTTGTCCCCTCTCTTTTCGATCACATAAAAGATTGGGTAGAGTTGGGAGCTAAAGCCTTTACGCTTGAAGTACTTGAGGAACTCGAACAAAAGCCTGAACAGAGCCAGGCTGAATTTATGGATGACCTGAAAACACTTGAGCAACTGTGGCGTGGAAACCTCGATGCGTCAAAAAGAATACTGATTTGATAAGATCAGCCAATGCTCCATAAACGCGATTCATGCGGTAAATTGCACATGGCAATTTACCGCATGAATCGCGTTGTCTAGTGAATCTACGAGATAAACGGATCAACTATCCACCCCTCACCCCCATCACACCCTCTGGATATCCCATACCCATTCTCTCGCTCCAAATACGCCCATCCCGCCTGCACAGCGCACAACACCGCGTCCAACTCATCGCCCATCGCATCCTCCGCTAACCTCTCCGCCATTTCATCGGTCATCAGCACTGCCAATCCATACTCTTTCACCAACATACCCGAACGCAGCCCTTTCACAATCTCGCTCCTTGCCATCACTTTCTCAATGGTCTGCTTACCATGCTCATCGCTCTTATAGCCGCGTTTGCCGATCAATTTGCGGGCTACGAGTGCGGGATAGCCTTCGACCACTATTCTATTAGCCTCGCTTGGCCTACACGGAAGTATGCTGATTTCTGATGTGAACAGGCGCGTTGCTCCCTGGAAGAACATCTTGCCGACGGGGACGCGGTGCAGCATCATAGGACTGATGGCTCCTGCGAGTGCATCGGTAGTGCGCAAGTGCTGTTTATCGCCGGGAGGTCGGTTTTCTTGATAGTTTTGTAAAGTTTGTTCGAAGGCTTGTTTGCTCATGGATGAGATGAGGTGCATATAGCCTTCCCAGGTTTCGGGCCAGCCGAGATTGGTGATGAGTTTGCGGGGTTGCCCGAAGGGGAAATCGAGGGCGGCGAGCCAGGGGCCTTCTGTGCGGAGAAAGGCTTCAAAGTCTTCGAATGTAGGAAGGCGGAGGCAGGTTTTGACGATCAGGCTGGTTTTCTCTAATTCACAGCAGGCGCAGGTGATGGGTTTTCTTCGGGAGGGTGCGGAGGTGAAGTCAAGGCCGTAGATGTTCATTTATAATTGGGCCATGACTCGTTTGCTGATGGCGCGCAGGGTGGAGTAGACGCCGGTGCCGGAGCAGGCGACGGCCTCGAAGCTGGGGACGCGGCGGCGGTTGAGATAGCGTTCGAGGACGTTCACGGGGAGCGCTGAAGGCATATCGCGTTTGTTCCACTGCATGACGAAGGGGAAGTTGCCCAGTTCTTTGCCCAGGCGGCGCAGGTTCATCTCGAGTTCGGTGATGCTCTGGACGTTTTCTTCAAACTTTTCGGCCTGCGAATCTACTACGAAGACGATGCCGTCCGCGCCATTGAGGACGGCCAGGCGCGTGCGTTCGTAGAGAATCTGTCCTGGCACGGTGTAGAGGTGAAAGCGCGTGCGAAAGCCCTGCACTGTGCCCAGGTCTAGCGGGAGGAAGTCAAAAAATAGGGTGCGCTCGGTTTCCGTCGCAATACTGAGCATCTCGCCGCGCACCGATGGATTAATGCTCTTGAAGACGTATTGCAGGTTGGTGGTTTTCCCGCAATAGCCGATGCCGTAGTAGACGATCTTGCAGTGGATCTCGTGAGTAGCTATATTTATGAGCGCCAAGGGCCAGGTTCTCCTAATCGCGGAAAAGCAGATCGATGGTGTCCTCAACGGAGGAGCGGAATTGGATATTGAGTACCGAGGACTTCTGGCGCGTTGTATCGGCTTTCACACGCTCCAGAGTTCGGCTCAAATCATCCGAAGCTTTTTTTGAAAGCACTTTGACCAGGCCAATATGGGTGAGTTTATCGAAGACGATCACCAGTAGCCATTGATCTTCGATCATAGTCGTATAGATATTTTCATGCACGCCCTGCTGAAAAATGGTGCGGAAATCCTTCTCGCCCAGCAACTCGGCAACGTGACGCGAAGAGGAGAATGCGCCCGCCAGCAATGCGCCAAGCGATGTAGCTATATGCTTCGTACTCATACCCTGTGTTGTGATGACCTGGCCGCTCTTATCAAGCAACATGACGGAGGAGGCGCTGGTATCATTCATAAGTTTAAGTAAAGTATTGGAAATAAGAACAAGCTCACGATCTGAGACAATAAGATTGGTCAATTGTTCCATGTACGGTCGCCCTCTGTACACTTTTTCGTCTGGCTAAAATGTGATTTTTACGGATGCCCCTGCTACGTGATATCGAGTGCCTCAAGAATTTCATTACGGCTGGTTTTGGTCAGGTGTCGTACCCGGCCAATACTGGCGGCATTATCAAACAGCGTAACCATCAGCGCGAAATCGCCCATGGGTTCAACGCTCACCAGTCCATGCTCGTACTCGTTTAAGACCCCCACCACATTTCCACGCGAAATTTCTTGACCAAGCGCTTCTGCCGTGTTCAGGCCGGTCGTCATCATTGCCCCAACCGCCTCCAAATCCTCCTTACCGTCACGAGCCAACCCCTCAATCATCAACCCATCACGTCCTACCACTACAGCCAGCCGTACCCCAGGAATCGACAAAAAGCGGCTCAGTGTTTGCTTTAGATCAACCATTCGTTCCTCCCCGTACATTACAGTACACACCGGACCGGGTGACATCATTGTTGAGTTGCTTAGACTCCCGCTATTTTACCTCGATGCGGGCATCCGGCGCAAGCAAATGAGACATCTTGGCTAATAGGTAGACAAGCGTCTCTCTGCTTCCTCTAAAGAAGAAAACGTATGGCGATCTAGAATATATGTTTTTCATCCTTTTGGGTGATTACCGCCCATCACCGATTCTTCATTCCGTAATTGGGCGCTTCTTTAGTGACAACCACATCGTGCGGATGGCTTTCGCGCAAACCAGCGTTAGTGATACGAACGAAGCGCGTTTTTTCCTGCATGTCGGCGATGGTGGCACAGCCTGCATAGCCCATGGACTGACGTAGGCCTCCGACCAGTTGGTAAATCAGAGGACCCAGCATGCCCTTGTAGGGGACACGCGCCTCGATGCCCTCGGCGATCAGGCTGGATTCGTCAAGGATATCGGTCTGGAAGTAGCGATCCTTACTATAGCTGCGCTGCTTCATGGCAGCGATTGACCCCATCCCCCGGTAATCCTTGAAGCGTTCGCCGCGCGAGATGATGAGCTCACCGGGACTCTCGTCCACACCAGCGAGCAGGCTTCCCAGCATGACGCTGTCCGCTCCCGCCGCGATGGCTTTGGCGATATCGCCGGAATACTGGATGCCGCCATCGGCAATTACCGGCACGCCGTATCGACGGGCAGCGCGCGCGCAGTCATAAATCGCGGTGATCTGCGGCACACCAACGCCCGCGATAATGCGCGTCGTGCAGATAGCTCCCGCACCGATGCCAATTTTGACGGCATCTACGCCTGCCTGGATCAACGCCTCGGTGGCTTCAGCCGTGACGACGTTGCCCGCGATCAACTGTACTCGATGCCCGAACTGGTCTTTCACACGTGCTACCGTATCAAGCACCATGCGCGAGTGCGCGTGCGAGGTATCAACCACCAGCACATCCACGCCTTCCTCGATCAGAGCTGCGCAGCGCGCCTCCACATCCGGGCCGACGCCGACGGCAGCGCCCACGCGCAGGCGCCCGTACTCATCTTTGGTGGCATTGGGATAGAGGATTTTCTTCTGGATATCCTTCATGGTAATCAAACCTTTGAGGATACCATGCTCATCGACGACCGGCAGTTTTTCGATCTTGTATTGATGCAGGCTATCGCGCGCCTGCTCCAGCGTCGTACCAACCGGCACGGTTATCAGGCGATCACGGGTCATCAACTCAGTTATGGGACGATCAAGCCGCGTCTCAAATCGAATATCGCGGTTGGTGAGGATGCCGACGAGCTT
>VBFM01000053.1:0-1343 GCA_005882595.1 Chloroflexota bacterium | reverse complement strand
ATGTGAAAGTGCTTCATCGCGGCCAGCGCCTCGCTCAACAGCGCAGTCGGTTCAAGCGTCACAGGATCGGTAATCATGCCCGATTCAGAGCGCTTGACTTTATCAACCTCCTCCGCCTGCGCCTCAATCGATAAATTACGATGGATAACGCCCATCCCGCCTTCACGCGCCAGCGCAATGGCTAAACGCCCCTCGGTCACAGTATCCATGGCGGCGCTGATGATGGGGATATTGATGGTGATAGCGCGTGTGAGACGAGCGCGGGTAGAAACATCATGGGGGAGAACCGAAGAGGCGGCGGGAATAATCAGTACATCATCAAATGTGAGGCCTTCACGAGCAAATTTCTCAGCAAACAGGTCCTGGTCTGCCATAGCCAGCTTATCCTGGTCTGGCATGTACGTTGAAGACATGATGGCGGGACATCCTCCTTACTTATAAAAACGTCCAGCACACGTTGAATAGTGAGCTGGACCTCCCACCGGGGTTTCACGATGATAGCTCGCACATCGCTGATCATACTTGGTGGTGTGTACATCAGAATATATTCTCTATACTGTAGCACCTGAGAACGGAAAGCGTCAAATTGCAGTGGCTGGTCATTGAAAACCTTCACGTCAGAGGATATGATATAGCTCACTTTATAAAACAGTTAAAGGATTGCAAGCGTTACGACATAAACCGCGATAAAGAGAGGCAAGCGCGATGACAACAGCACGTGATGGAACCATAGCCCTGGTGGGAGCGGGCGAATTTCTTCCTCCTATGCTTCCGGTTGATAAGTCCCTGGTCGAGCGACTGAATGAGACGCCGCGTGTCGCTATTGTGCCGACCGCGTCTGCTCCCGATGGCGGTGATGTTCCTGAACGCTGGGCTAAGATGGGCGTCGAACATTTTGCTCAACTTGGGGTAGCGGTTGAGCCTGTGATGTTGCTTAATCATGCCGATGCTGATGATAACACTATAGTTTCACAACTTGCCGCGGCGAACTTTGTCTATTTCTCGGGAGGGAAGCCGCGCTACCTGCTTGAGACACTCCAGGAAACGGCGGCGTGGCAAACTATTCTGGATATGTTTGCGCGTGGAGGTATTATCGCCGGTTGTTCGGCTGGTGCAATGGTGCTTGGCGCGGCGCTCTTCGATTTTCCTCAAGTGTGGCGCACGCTTCCCGCTCTTGGCCTTGTCCCCGGCATAGCGGTCATCCCCCACTTCAACGAGATTCCACCTGCTTTTACATCCACCATTGCAGGAATGAGGCGTAAGATGACGGTGGTTGGCATTGATGGCACAACTGCCCTGGTCGGATCGAATGGACAGTGGGCTGTTCAGGGCAAAGGTGGGGT
>VBFM01000052.1:8222-14215 GCA_005882595.1 Chloroflexota bacterium | reverse complement strand
TAAAAGTGACGGCCAATGTGCAGGACCTGAGCGCGCCCAATACATTGTTCGCAACTGTCACCATCACAGGTCGACTGGCGAACCAGGAGGTACCGAGCTTTTTAGCCTCCATTGATTTTACGCTGGAGCTACAGCGCGCTGGCCCGACAGTGACGCCCACCGTCTCGCCGACGGGCACGCCAGCCCTTACATTCCCAACATTCTCTGCGCAGCAGGTAACTTCGGCGAGCGCGCCTTCAACGCTTCGTTCACAGCACAGCATGGTGTGGGACTCTCAGGATGACCTGTTTTTCGTGTTTGGGGGCGTTGATGCTCAGGGCAACCCGCTCAATGACCTCTGGGAATTTAATCCGGGAACGGGTCAATGGACTCAGATCATGAATGCGACTACCTCAGGTGGGGCGTGCGTTGGCGGCACATGGCCTTCGCCGCGTATGAATGCCGCAATGGTCTGGGATAGTGTTCACCAGCAAATCTTGCTCTACGGGGGACTGGGTGCGAATAATCATTACCTCGGAGACCTGTGGGCATATTCCCCGTCCAGCGGCGCGGGAAGCTGGACGCCTATTGCCTGTTCTAACAACGGGCCGGGAGCGCGTGCCGCCAATGCCGCCTGGAATGGCAGCCAGATGTTGCTGCTGGGAGGAATAGATAGATACGGCTTGCTGTCAGACTTCTGGTCGTATACGCCTGGCGCTCCGGGTAATAGCTGGCAGCTAGTGACTTCGGCTGCACCGATGGGACCGCGCGCGTACCAGACGATGGTCTGGGATTCAACCGATAGCCAGTTGTTCGTCTTTGGTGGATTGGACGCGGGTGGAATGCAGCGCAATGATTTCTACTCGTATAGCCCCAGCGCAGGCTGGTCACCGATTTCTCCAAAGAGTACGAGCAATCCACTCGCGCGTCAACAGGGCATGGGTACCTGGGATAGCAAAGACAATGTATTGCTCATGATGGGGGGCTGGAATGATTCCTCACAAAACGGACCCTATTGGGGCCTGTGGGCCTATGATCCAAAGCAAAACGCCTGGGATGAGCCTACACCACTGAATAGCGCCGGTAATGCCGTCATACCGGGTCGCACGGCAGCCGCGATGGTCTGGGATGCGAAGGAGCAGGCTGCCTATATCTACGCGGGCGCCGGCAATGCTAAGACGGGCAGCAGCCTTAATGATTTTTGGACGTTGACGGGTTAGCACGAGGATACAGAATAGCGCGATGCCTCGCCTCCTATTCTGTATCAACGATAGCTTCTCCCTCGATCTCCTCTTCTACGTCTCCCACATCTTCGCCACTTTCAATGCTCTCGTCTCTATCCCCATTCTCCTCATTCCCATTGCCATTTTGCTCATCCAACTTTTTGCCGTTGGTAGTGGCTACAGCTACCACTTTATCGCCTTCGCCGAGGTTCATGACGCTTACGCCCTGCGTAGCGCGCCCGGCTCTGCGGATTGTGTTGACATCGGTGCGGATGACAACGCCACCGGCAGAGATAATCATCAGATCGTTGTCTTTCTCGGTGATGATACGGGCTGTCGCGACTGATCCTGTTTTCTCCGTTACTTTAGAGGTAATAACGCCGCTGCCACCGCGACTATGCCGGGGGTAGTCTTCGATGGGCGTGCGTTTGCCGAAGCCGTGTTCTGTGACGATCAGCAGCTCGCTGTCTTTGGGAGTAAGATTGAGCGAGACGACCGTATCGCCTTTCGCCAGGCGAATGCCGCGCACGCCGCCACTGGTGCGAGACGCGGAGCGCAATTCTTCTACAGTGAAGCGAATGGCTTTGCCCTGCGCGGTAATCATCAACACATCATCGTCGGCGTGCGCCAGTTTCGCGCCGATCAGTTCGTCGTCCTCTTCCAGGTCCATGGCGATCAGGCCGGAGCGGCGCACGACCTCAAATTCGTCCATAGCCGTCTTCTTGACTTCGCCTTTGCGAGTGGCGACTATCATATAGTCACGGCTGACCCCTTTGGGGACGTAGACAATGGCTGTTACTCGTTCGCGCTGCTCAATCGAGATCAGGTTGATGATGTGTTCCCCTTTAGCTGTGCGGCCAGTATCCTGGAGTTCATACACGCGTAACTGGAAGACGCGGCCCCGGTCGGTGAAGAAGAGCAGGCTATCGTGGCTATGTGCGACCAGCAGGTGGCGTACCGTATCGTCTTCGCGAGTGGTCATGCCGGTGATGCCGCGCCCACCGCGGCGCTGCGCGCGGTAGGTGCTGGAAGGCAGGCGTTTGATGTAGCCCTTCTCCGTCAGCGTTACCACAACCTCGTCATTGCGGATCAGGTCTTCGTCGCGAAACTCGCCCGCTTCCGCTTCGCCGAGATCGGTGCGGCGCTCATCGCCATATTTCTCCTTCAACTCCTGAAGATCGGCTTTGATGAGCTTGCGAATCTCGCCAATATCGGCCAGCAGCATGTAATAGTAGTCAATGTGCTGAAGTACATCGCGCAGTTCCTCTTCCACTTTGCTGCGTTCCAACGCCGCAAGGCGAGCCAGGCGCATATCTAGAATAGCTTTGCCCTGTTCCTCTGATAGCGTGAATTTTTGCCTCAAGTTGACCAGCGCCACCTCCGCCGAGGCCGATTCGCGGATGGTAGTGATGACCGCGTCCAGGTTATCGAGCGCGATTTTCAAGCCCTCTAAGATGTGCTTGCGAGCCTCGGCCTTCGCCAGCTCGTAGCGCGTGCGGCGTGTAATCACAATCTCGCGGTGATTGATATGATGCTGTAGGAATGCTTTGAGCGTCAGGATGCGCGGCTGATAATCGACCAGTGCCAGCATGTTGGCATTGAACGCGCTCTGCATAGCGGTATATTTGTAGAGGGCGTTGAGGACGCTGTCGGGCGTGGCATCACGCTTAAGTTCGATAACCATGCGCATGCCCTGGCGATCCGATTCGTCGCGCACTTCGGAGATACCATCGATTTTCTTGTCGCGAGAGAGTTCCGCGATCTTTTTTACCAGTTCTGCCTTGTTGACCTGGTAGGGTAGTTCGGTGACGATGATGGTCAGGCGCCCACGTTCGCTTTCTTCCATGGAAGTGCGCGCGCGTACCACTATGCGTCCACGGCCATTGGCGTAAGTATTGCGTATTCCTTCGCGGCCCTGGATGATGCCGCCCGTGGGGAAATCCGGTCCCCGCACGATATGCGACAGGTCTTCCGTCGTGGCTTCGGGGTTGTCGATGAGGTAGGTGATCCCATTGCAAACTTCTACCAGGTTATGCGGTGGAATGTTAGTGGCCATACCGACGGCGATGCCTGTAGAGCCGTTCAATAGCAAGTTAGGGAGACGCGCCGGTAAGACCGTTGGTTCCTCGGCCTGATTATCATAATTCGGCTTAAAATCGACGGTATCTTTCTCAATATCGCGCAGCAATTCGTCAGCGATAGCGGCAAGTTTGGCTTCGGTATAACGCATCGCGGCAGGAGGGTCGTCATCTTGCGAACCGAAGTTCCCCTGTCCCAATACGAGAGGATAACGCATCGACCAGGGCTGTGCCATACGCACCAGCGAGTCATAGACCGCCACGTCGCCGTGAGGGTGATAACTCTTCAACACTTCACCAACTGTACCCGCGCTTTTACGAAATTGTTTGGTGGATTGTAAACCCATCTGGTCCATGGCGTACAAGACGCGGCGATGCACAGGCTTAAGCCCATCGCGCACATCGGGCAGCGCACGGCTGACAATCACACTCATTGAATAGTCGAGGTATGCCCCCGTCATTTCGTCAACAATACTGACCGTTCTAACATTCCCAGATTCCATTACATGTTCCTTAAAAAAATCATAGATACTCATCAAGTATAGATAGTGGGTTGAAATTTACCACCGGGAGAGGGTCCCGCGAGATTCGAGCCTACTTATCTATTATAGCACATTTGGGGGGTAGATTGGCGTTTCCGAGGGTCAAAATAGAACTTTTGGTCAGGGGAAAGGAGTCTTGTCCAAGACAAACGTTGAAATACGTTGATACACTGAGAAAATCATCCAAAAACCTCTAGGTTTTGTAGATGACGTGTGGTATCATTAATGCAAAAGCTGTTTGAGAGAGCAACATAATGTGATTATGGCTTAGACCCTGGGGGAAGATCGATCGAAATTCTGGCATTCCAGGGAAGGGAGGCAGAGAAACTTATGGCATTGTTATTGACATCCACGCAGTGTTTCACCATTGCTATTGTAGCTTTTGGGCTGGTTGGATTCTTGCGAGGATGGCGTCGCGAGGTGATTTCGCTGGGCTTTGCCCTGGGAGGGGTTCTTTTCTTATTGTACAATGGCGGTAAGTTCCTTGCCCAGCTTATTTTCGTGCGCATGCCCATTCTATTACAGGATCTGGTAGGCGCAAATCCGGGGACCCCGAAAGCTTCGGCAACCCAGCTTTCGCCGGTAACTGTATTTGCTACCACCCTGATAGCCTTTGTGGTTATTGTAGTTGCTGGATACCTGATTGGCAACAAGGCGGTTCCCGCCAAAACCAGCGCTGCTACCCCGACAGATCGCTTTCTCGGCATTATACCCGGGCTGGTGACAGGCTTTTTCTTGATGAACTATGTGACGAATGTCTTTGCCAATTCTCCCTTCATTACGTTCGGTGTAAACACTCCTAGTCCGACCGTTGTGACGAACTATGTTCCACTGCTTTTTGTAGTTGCCATCATCGCCATTGTTGCCGGACTGGTGGCATCGCGCGTCAAGAAAAGCAGCGGTGGCGCTCCTCCTAAAAAGTAATAGTCATTACTCTAACCAATGAGCCGAGGTGAGTTGATGAGCAGCAATGCACCCCCAGCGCAGAACGATGAATGGAAGCCAGAACCTGTACATGCCGTCATACGGCGATTTCGTCGCGGCCCCGATAAAAAGAAGCGCTTTGTCGGGCAGCAGAACGATGAGGTCATCCGGCGTATTGTGCGCGAGCATCCGATTTTCTACATCAGTTCAGCGTTACCTCTACTCCTGGCTCTCGCGGTTTTTAGCCTGTTGGTCTGGCTCAATACGTCCTATCCCCAGGTAGGCTCGATCTTCCCATTCCTCTACCTGGTTAGCGGCATTGCTATCGTTGCCACGGCTGTGTATTGCGCGTACAGGATATTTGAACTCTGGTGGGTGAACATCGATATCATCACCAATAAGCGCATCCTTACCTGGCGTGGTCTGCTGAATCCTACCCGCGATGAAACCACGCTCGATAAAGTACAGCAGATCTCTGTTGACCAGGATTCGCTCTTGAGCATCATCTTCTCCTATGGACTTGTGCGTGTCTACCTGGCGGGCGGCAAGGCGCTTGAGCTTAAAAGGGTGCGGGACCCCAAGGGCATTCGAGATGATATCGCGGGTGTATTTGAGGATTTTAAAAAAGCGAAACCTCCAAAAGAGCCAATTCCTCAAGTGACCAGCCCGGAACTAGCGGATGTCCTTGCTAAATTAGCGAAAAAGGAAGCGGTAGCAACTCTGCCGAATGCCGATAAAAAATATGAGCACCGGCACTCGCCCGTCAAACTGCGCGGGCCATTACGCACCTTCGGAGGCCCGCTGCGCATTCCCTGCGATGTGCATTACGAATCAGATGAGTACTCCGTGATGTATGTGCAGCGCTCCAGGTGGGTACTGGCTGCACATCTATTTGTACCTGCGCTGCTGCTGCTGGCTGCTCTTGTTGGTTCCCTGATAGCGCGTTTCCTCTTCGGTTATTTTGCCGTAGCCTTTGTGATCCTGTTGATCCTCAGCGGTCTGATCATCATCAACTACGTGGATGATGTGTTTATCCTGACTAACAAACGTATCATCGATATTGAGCGCAAGTATGTCTTCCTCTTTGAGGAGCACGACACCACCACCTACGACAAGATCGCTAAAATCGAAGTCCGGATGCACAATATCATCGAGGTTGGGCTAAATATTGGGGACCTGTTTATCGAAACACAGGGCAATAACCCGAATATTACCATGCCGCGTATCTCGCACCCGTTCTTCATCCA
>VBFM01000052.1:7662-8210 GCA_005882595.1 Chloroflexota bacterium | reverse complement strand
ATAAAGAGAAGGCTGATAAGGCCAAGCAGGTCAATGACCGCAAAGAAGAGTTGAACCTGTGGTTTAGCACTGTGCTATCAACGTTAGAGACGAAAATCGCCAATCGGGGAGTGCCGAACCTGCAGTCCTTAGATTTGTGGACGGCGGTGGAACGGGCCGGTGAGTTCGGTATGAGGGTGGTGCCTGTTGGTGAATCACCCGCCTATCCTAATATCGAATCGGGGAAGATTGTTTCCCAGCTTCCTCCTCCTGGCACGTTGGTACACATTGATCCCCAGAGGCAAGATAAGCCGTTGATTCAGGTTGTTCTAAGCAAACGAAACTAAAAACAGCTGATATCTCAACAACAAAGACCCTACTCGCTTTAAGCGGGTAGGGTCTTTGTTGTTAAGATCATCTCATTCCCTTGCGTGCCAGCAGCGCAATACACTCTATATGGTAGGTCTGCGGGAACATATCAAGAGGCTGCGCGTACACCAACCGGTAGCGGTCATTGGCGCAGAGCGAGGCGATGTCGCGTGCCAGCGTGCTGGGATCACAAGAAACAT
>VBFM01000052.1:0-7589 GCA_005882595.1 Chloroflexota bacterium | reverse complement strand
GGTCAACACGCTCATGCCGGTAGTAGAGCTGCCCCAGTAGTCGCTCTAACGTCCCTTCCAGCGTCGTAATATTGTTCTGGTTATTCAGCGTGGCATTGGCGCGCGCATCCATAACCGCGCTTGGCTGCGATTCGATGGCAATAACCCGTGCAGCTCGCGAGGAGAGGAAGGCTGAGAAAAGCCCGACACCGCTGTAGCCATCCAGCACTACTTCGGAACGCATCGGCTCGAGCATGGCTACCGCGCGCTCTGCCAGTACAGGGGTTTGCACCATGTTGACCTGGAAGAATGAGTCCGCCGAGATGCGGAAACGTTTGTTCAACACTACATCGGTTAAAAATTCTTGTCCGGCGACGACGCGTCCATAACGCCCACCCACGCGCTCGATAATTACGCCTACGATGGCCGGAGCAATGGTCATCAACTCCTGTGCCAGTTCCTGGGGAGTCTCAATAACCGAGCCTGGCCGGGCATGGATAGTGAGCAGCGTTGGTACCGGTTTCACTGTCTCTGAAGTCGCATTTGTACTGACCGCGCCAATCGCACCTCGAATGGTGAATCCCTGGATCATCTCGGCCAGCGCATCGCCAAAGTAATCGAGCAATTTGGCGCGAATATGCTGGTAGGCCATGTCCAGGGCAGGGTGCAAGAGCGGACACGTTTCCAGGTCTTGTACTTCGTGACTCTCGGTGAGTTTGAAGCCTACTTCGTTGGCGGGACCAACCGAGAATACGGCGATATTGCGATAGTGCCAGGGGGAGACGCCAGCGGGCATGCCGATTGTTGGGTGGACAAGAGCATCCGGCTGCTTGCCAATACGCACCAGCAGCTGGCGCACGATATGCGCTTTCCAGGTTAACTGCGCAGGATACGCGATGTGCTGCCACTGGCAGCCGCTATCGGTCAACAACGGATACTGGGGGTCGACCCGCTCAGGCGCGGGACGCAGAATCTCTAAAAGGTCAGCGCGAGCATGTCCTCGGCGTTCTTCCACGATCTCCACGCGAACTCGTTCGCCTGGAATGCCTCCAGGCACAAATAAGACTCGTCCCTCGTACCGACCTACGGCATCACCACCATAGGCAAGGTCTGTTAGTTCAACATCAATGCTCATATTCACCTCAACGGCCACCTGATAGAGAGAAATCAATCGTGTCCGTCACATCTTTCCAACGTATTTTCGTCATAGCTGTTCAAACAAGCGCTACTCGCTAGAAGTAGCATCTCTCTTCCTTAGTATATTCGTCTGAACAGCCAGCGCTCTACAGTCCACTTAGAAAGGCAGCGGTTGTTTGGGCTGACTATAGAGCCGGGTTCCAAAACGGCTGAGTAATACCGCCCCCAACCCTAACAAGCCCGTTCCAATGCTGATAAGCCAACCGATAAACGGCAGAGAACTTAGCAGCGCCAGGGCGATCAATCCAACAATAACCTGGAGATAGCGCGTATTTCGTGTTGGCTGGCGCGTGGTAAGCGCTTGCACAATCTGCTCACCAATCATCCAACCAATGGCAACACTGCCCAATATCCAGGCGGCCAGTAGTCCAAGCAGTACAATCAAAGCTAATGGAATAGAAACGATCAAGGCGATAAGTACAATTAACACCGCAGGAGCTAACACACAGGTGAGTAGCCCTACTACCAGACTCCGACGCATCTTGTATTTCATTGTCGCCCGGACAAACATCACATGTTCTGGAAGCAACCTGATACACAACACGCCCAGCGGGATCATAAAAAAGAGAAACCAGAAAGGGAAGTGGAATGCCTGTAATCCAAAGAGCCAGCCAGGATTACTGTGGTCGTTAAACGCCCCCACTATCTGTCCCTTGTTGTCCCCGTACACTTTGCTTCCATAGAGATTGATATCTCCCTGCACGCGGGAACCGGCATGTAAACTAATCGTTCCACCAAAGAGATTAATATTCCCGATGACACCTCCATCAATAGTAATGGCGCTGTTAAAGGCAATAATATTGCCGCGCACCTCTCCTTTTACGGCAATGGTTCCACCGAAAGCTAGCAGTTGGCTGCACAGCACTTCATTCGCATCTATGATGACTGTCCCACCAAAAGATGGCGGGTGATTGCTGCTGGTACACGCGACCTCACTATGATCGATGCGCCCGTCTGCCGCGTGGGCGGTAGATGACGCCGGCGAAAGTATTGTGCCAACAGCATTTGTCAACACTACAGAAATGAACAATACCCCGATCAATATAAACAGAAACCGGGGGGATCGAGCTGCTTTCAGCATACTGGAACTCCCAATCACGGCCACCTGACCATGAACTGCGCCTCCTTCGCTTGCTACGCCTCCTGTGGATAACGCATTAAGCGAAGCCACACACCCATCATAACCACCAGTACCAGCGCCACCCCTGACAATAGCCAGTTCTCGCGGGTGATGAGTGCCAGTCCTACCTGGAGATATTGCGCGAGGAGGAATAACACATCGAAAACGCCGCTCAACGATGAAAGCATGGTTATGAAGATATCAGGTTGGAAAATGACTAAGGAAAGTAGCCCGATGGTGAGTATCCCTGTCACTAAAAACAGCATCCCAGCAATTTTTGGACCAGCTTTACTCATACGCGCCAGGCGTGCCTGTTGTTGGGCCTGGAGGTCTTCAAGCTGCTGGGTGATACGCTTCTGCCGCTCAACTGCACGCATAATGCGTTCGGTGGTGATATTGGGATAGACGCGAGGTGGTGATGGCTGTAGCAGGGTATCAAGGCGCTGTTGACGCGTTTTATACGAATAGCAGTCAGAACACTTCTGCACATGCTCCTGCAATTGAGCAACCTGGAAGTGTTGCTCCTGCACCATAAGATCAGTGTCACGCTGAGCGGTAAGCCAGTGTTTAGCGTCGCGGCAGCGCATCGACCTGTTCCTCCTCGTTCAGATTATTGTCCTTCATATAGCGAGCCAACAGCTCGCGGGCACGATGTAGACGCGCTTTCACCAGTGCAGGCGTCAATTTCAATGCCTGGGCGATCTCCTCGTATGATAAATCATACCAGTAGCGCAGGACGATCACCGCGCGATACTTACTGGGCAAGCGCCGCAGGTACGACTGTATCTCATCTTGCTGCTCACCCTCTAATGCCGACTGCTCTGGCCCTACTCCCATGTCGGTGACCCATTCCAGGAAGGGCACATCTTCGAGCGGTAAAGCCAGAAAACGGCGCCGCCGCAGCTGGTCGATGGCCAGGTGCGAGGCAATCGAAAGCAGCCAGGTGCTGAATTTGTGTGCAGGTTTATATGTGGCAAGCTGCGTATAGGCTCGCACAAATACTTCCTGCGTCACATCTTCCGCTTCCGTGACATTGCTTAACATACGGTAGGCAAGATTTTGTACAGCATCTTTATAGCGCTCGACGAGCAACGCGAAGGCGTCTTGATCCCCAGTAAGCACCAGCTCGACAAGCTCTGCATCGCTTAACGAGTCCACTACAGCCTCTCGCGCGTAGCTCCCGGTCGTACTCAATACTCCCGGTGCCGCCTGCTTAACTACAGCCCCATCCCTGCTCGAAATACCCGGCGATGCCAACGCCTCGCTCTTTTGCCGACGCGCCTTTCTCGTCCGTGTTGGCAGAGAACCAAAGACTCCTACCGCATTAGTTGCCGTAGAAGCGTGTAGAGTTGATTCCATTTTAATCACCGCTTGCATTCTTTTTCTGTATAAAGATCAATATCAGAAAAAACATCTTACAAACTAGATACGAGCGGATTCTAAAAAAGTTGTAATCTCTTGCAAGCAAGTGTAACATGACTGAGGTAAACAGGCAAGAGGGCGGTACTTCAGGAGTGTCCCTCAGAAGCCGGTATACAGCCAATTGTGTGCATAAACGCTCACTATTACAATGAAAGAACAGTCATAAAAATCGCGCTGTGCCGCGTCTATTCAACAGAGTTTCTTGCAATTTCTTCATAATCGGGCGCAGTCAAGGTTTTTGTTGTATACTGGAGTATACGAAGGGTCTGTGAAAGATTGTCATCTATGCAAACGCGTAGCCCCTGCTAACTCGCTGCTGCTCAGCGATATCTGAGCTGCTCATCACGAAGTGAACCGCTTCTTGCACCGGCGCCGACGCTCGTCGGCGGGTTTTATTGTGCTCGCGCCCCACCCTCTCTGAAGCATGTATTACGCTCATTTTCTCCAGCTTACCATACATGTTCAGAGAGGAATATACACTTCATGATATATAGACGCATCTGCTTACATCTCAAGCGCGTCTCGCTGCTACGCCTGACACTCATCAACATGGGCTTGTTGGATGAACTCATCTCTGGCTTTACCTTCATCGGTTTGCCGCTGTTGCGCGACCAGTTAGGGTTGAGCTACGAACAGATCGGATTGATTTTCAGCGTTGCCGGATGTTCGAGTATGCTGCTCGATCCGCTGCTCTTCTTGCTCAGCGATCGCAGCTCAAAACGCTGGTGGATACTGGGTGGACAACTTGGCCTGGCCTGCGCCTTTATCCTGGCAGGGAGCGCGCACGCTTTCATCCCGCTGCTGGCCGCCTTCGCGTTGATGGGCCCTGCAGGCGCCGCGGCGGTTGCACTGTCCCAGGCTGCACTGATCGACAGTACGCCTGGCGATAGCGCGCGCACTATAACACGCTGGACGCTCTTGAGCAGCATTGGCGATTTTCTTTCGCCTTTTGCGGTGACCACTATCGTCACGTCAGGCCTCGGTTGGTCGGGTATGTGCTGGATCGCTGCTGGATGCTGGCTGGTGACTGCTGTCTTTGTCTGGTCACAGCCCTTTCCTCATGCGGCGCATTTCCATGGCCGAGAGTCTGATGATCCTCCCGTCAGTGTCCTGGCTGGTTTGCGCCAGGTATTGAGAGACGGCGTATTATTGCGCTGGGCCGTGCTTTCCGTCCTGACAACCATGCTCGATGAAGTATTCCTGGCCTATGTAGTATTGTACTTACGCGATGCATTGCACGCCAGCGCGCCGATTATCGGCGTCATTGTCGCTATCCAGATGGCTGCCGCGTTTATTGGCCTGTTCATTATGGAGCGACTGCTGGGCCGCATCGCTCCCCCACGGCTGCTTACGATTGCATCGTCGCTGACCCTGGTAGGCGTCCTCGGTTTTCTTTTCGTGCGCACCCTGTGGTTTGCTCCCATCGCGCTTTTTGTGTTGAGCCTGGGTAACGCTGGCCTCTACCCTCTTGTTGAGTCCGAAGCATATAATCGCCTGCCCGGACGTTCTGGTACTATACGAGCCATTATTGGTGGCCTCGGCCAACCTTTCGAAATCGTGCTTCCTGGCATCGTCGGCCTCATCGCGGGTCGCTTCGGATTACTGGCGAGCCTGGGATTTTTGGGAATTGCGCCCGTCCTGTTTTTGCTGCTGGCGCCAAGGCGTAATAACATGAAAAATAGGCATTCGTAGGGACGCGATTTATCGCGTCCAGTTATGCGCCCTTATGAATCGATAGGAATACGCTCGATATCGAGATTCATGGCGGCCAGCCTGGGGACGATATTCCCGTAGCCGCGTTCGAGTAAGTCGATGCCTGTCACCATCGTAGTACCGCGCGCGACGGCTGCTGCAATCACATAGGCCAGCCCTGCACGCAAATCTGGCGTAGCGATCTGGTCGACTGCTGTGAAAGGGGTTGGCCCGATGATGATAGCGCTGTGATCGTAGCTCGACTCGCGGTAGCGGCACGTGACCCCGCCCAAGCAGTGGGTGGTCAATTGCGTTTTCGCGCCCAACCTGTCCAGCTCTTTCAGATAGCCGAAACGGTTTTCGTGTACCGTTTCGTGAATGATCGAGATGCCGTTGGCCTGTGAGAGCAACACGGCAAAGGGCTGCTGCCAGTCCGTCGAGAAGCCGGGATAGACATCCGTCTCGATAATCGCGGGTCGCAGCGGCTCTTTGCGGAAAAAGCGAAGGCTGCTGGCTTCTACAAGCTCAATTCCGCCTCCGACCTGCTGGTAGTAGGAGAGAAAGTTTCCGAGCGTTTCGGGGCGAATGCCGCGCACGGTGATATCACCATCGGAGGCGCAGGCTAAACATGCCCATGAAGCCGCCTCGATGCGATCACCCATCGCCTTCATGTTTGTGCCTGTGAGTCGTTTCACGCCCTCGATACGGATATCCCGTCCCGAAGAGGTGAAGATGATGGCGCCCATGGCGCGCAGCATGGTGATAAGCTCGAAGACTTCAGGCTCGATGGCTGCATTAGATATGGTGGTGCGTCCTTCCGCCAGCACACCCAGGTACAGGCACGTCTCAGTTGCTCCCACGCTGGGATAGGGCAATTTGATATGCGTGCCTTTCAAGCCGCCATTGCGAGAGGCAACGAATCCATGATCCGTTGTCTCAACCTTGCCGCCGAATTGCTCGATAGCTCCCAGGTGAAAATCGACGCTGCGCAGGCCGATCTGATCTCCGCCGACAAAGGGCACCGATACGGTCTTAAAACGGTGTAGCAATGCTCCCAGCATGAGGATGGGTACACGGTTGCTGCCGGAATGCGGAGTCGGCACGTGTGTTTCCTGTATAGAGGAGGCATCGATACACATTCTCCCGTGATCGATCAACTCCACTTTAACGCCAATGGATGTAAGCATTTCCGAAGTGATGATGACGTCGCCAATGGGCGGAACGTTGGTCAGTATTGTGGGAGTATCACCCAGCAGGGCCGCGACCATGGCTTTGGTAGTGAAATTTTTCGCCCCCAGGCAGCGAATCTCGCCCACGACGGGCTGCCCACCTTTGATGTTATAGGCGTAGGTATGTTGTTGCGCCATGCTACCCTTTCTTATAGTCTTCAAGGAAGCGTTGTCCTTCATATACGTTGGAAAACCTGAAGTATGTATATGTATTTAACGTTGGAAGGCTAGTAATGAGTATACATTACCCATTTTTCGTAGTGCTTTTGGTCTGTTTCGAGCGGCTCGGTGATGTATGGCGCGTAGAGGGCACTGCCTTGTATTTCCTGTCAATGACGAAATTCCGACATAATTTCGTCATTCTTGCCCTGATTTCGTCATGGTGTAGGAGTCCCTCCTGCTCCCCATCCCCAGCGGGCCACGCGCGCCCAAAGGTGCCGAATGCCCCAACGGACGGCTCCAGCTGCATCGCCGGGCATTGCTATGTCGATTTGACCCACGTGAACATCATTACCTGTATCTTCCGCCAGACACTGGCGATTGAACGAGCCATCGGCGTTATACAGGTAGAGGATCGTGCCCAGGGGAAATTGCGCCGTCGAAACGGCACAGGCGCCGACGTGGGTCTGCTTGCCATCGGCCATGGCCCCCTCAATCGTGTACGCGGTAACTTCTACAGGAATCAGCCTGGTAGGCCGTGCCGCATGGGTGCTGTGTGCGACCGCAGTTGTAGTGACTGGATCGGTCACTGAATGGTTGGGTGTGGATTGTGCTAAATTGCTGGGGGTCTTGATAGCATGCACAACGAGGAGCGTTCCTCCAACGACCAGACTCAAGAGAACGAGTATGCCTCCTACAATGAGAAGGAGATGACCGGCATGCTTGCTGGTAGATGCGCGACGATTGCCTTGAAGCATTGATCCCCCAGTATGTGCTTCTATTAACCATCA
>VBFM01000051.1:0-11786 GCA_005882595.1 Chloroflexota bacterium | reverse complement strand
GCCTCGCCTGCTGATGCTCGAGACCATCCGCGAGTATGGGCTGGAGGTACTGGCCGCCGGTGGGGAGATGGAGAGCACTCGGCGAGCCCATGCTCACTACTATCTGTCACTGGCAGAGGATGCGGAGATTGAGATTGGGGGCCCAAAGCAGGCAGCCTGGTTGGGGCGTCTAGAGCGGGAGCATGATAATTTGCGAGCGGCGCTCTCGTGGTCGTTAGAGCAAGCTGGGAATGAGGCTATGGAGGGCGAGCACAACATAGAGCTGGCTTTGCGGTTGGGGGGAGCGCTGCGAAGTTTCTGGGTAGTCCATGGGCACATTAGTGAGGGGCGGAATTTCCTGGAGCGTGCATTGGCTGTAGCAGTACCCCTTGCGAGTACTCGGATCAAGGCATCGGTACACGCGAAGGCACTCATCGTGGCTGCGAACCTGGCCTTCATCCAGAGCGACTATGAGCGTGCAGAGCCTATGTTTAAGGCGAGCCTGGCACTGTACCGGGAACTCGAAGACCAACCAGGCATTGCATTTGCACTCTCTATGTTGGGGAGCCTGGCCTGGACGCAGGGCAATATGACTGCAGCACGCACCATGATGGAGGAAGCTCTAGCTATCTCCAGGCAGGTGGACGATATGGAGCGCACTGCCGCCTCACTCTTTATTCTAGGGCTGCTCTCTAGCAGCCAGGGTGAGTACGCCAGGGCGTGTGCCCTATTCGAGGAGAGCGTGGCGACATACCGGGCAACGGGGAACAAGCGGGGCATCGCTCACTCACTCTCCCAATTGGCACAGGTCCTCTTTGTTTCCCAGGCGGATCAGGCGAGGGTGAGTCCACTGCTAGAGGAATGCCTCGCGCTTTCGCAGGAAGTAGGCTTCAAGGAGGGAATTGCGGCGTACCATTGCATCTCGGGGCAGCTAGCTCTCGCTCGTAGAGACCTGGTCGCGGCACGCTCGCTCGCTGAGAAGAGCGTGGCACTTTACAGAGAACTCGGACACCGGCATGGTACGGCCAACTCGCTGGCCCTTCTAGGAGGAGTGCTCGCGGCGAAAGGCGACTATGCAGCAGCGCAAACGCACTTCGAGCAAAGCCTGGAGATTTCGTGCGAGTTGAACGAAAAATGGGTGGCGGCGGTGTACCTGGTGGTGTTGGGGGAAGTCATCGCTGCACAGCAAAAGCTCGCGTGGGCGGCCCAACTCTGGGGGGCAGCGGAAACGTTGCGCGACGCTTTTAGCATACCCATTCCTCTCGTCCAGCGCGCTGACTACGAACGCTCGGTCTCGGATGCGCGTGTCCACCTGGGAGAGCGAGCCTTCGCTGCCGCCTGGGCCCAGGGACGCTCGATGACGCCAGAGCAGGCACTCGCGGCCAGGGGACAAAAACCGACTCCATCGTCGGCCGCAACCGCCGCCCCACCAACCTACCCCGCTGGACTGACGGCACGCGAGGTAGAGGTGCTGCGCCTGCTGGCGAGTGGTCTGACTGACCTGCAGATCGCTGACAAGCTGGTGCTCAGCCCTCGCACACTAGCTCCATCTATAGCAAGCTGGGCGTGAACTCACGCAGTGCGGCTACCCGCTATGCCATCGAGCATCAGCTCGCCTGAACTCCTGCTTGCTTTGCTACACACGTCCAACTTTGGTTTCATTTCCCCAGCATCAAGCCCCATAACTACTCTCCCTCCAGATATGTGGTTCTCACAAAGGACACTAGGTAATTCTGTCTAGAGCTTCCCAAATCCATATGGTGAAGGAATTACACGTTTCTGTCGATGTACTCCTGTCGCCAATGGAGTATATCTTCAGTGGAGGAGTGAGGCCATGATTAAGAGTGACACACCAATGAATATGCGCGCAGCACCGCAACGGGTCAAGCCGGATGGCCAGGAATTTCTGGCCTTGTATCAGGAGCATCTTGCAAGTATTTACCGCTTCGTCTACAGCAGGGTGGGGAGCCGGGAAGAGGCTGAGGACCTGACATCACAGGTTTTTATGAAGGCAATTCGCTATCTCGATTATGAGCATAACGCAAAAAACATGCGTAACTGGCTCTTTCAGGTTGCGCATACAACGATCGCTGATTACTGGCGAGCCTTTTATCGCGCGCCTACGAGTTCACTGGAAGCACTCTTAGAGGAAGGCTGGGAAGGCCCTACCGAAGATGTCAAGAAGAGCAGTGCCACAGAGCGAGTACAAAGCATTCTCCAGGATATACCAGGGCGTTTTCGGGAAGTATTAACCTGTCGTTTTCTGCTCGATCTTTCCATCCGTGAAACTGCTGAAAGAATGGGAGTGTCGATAGCCAATGTGAAAACCCTGCAATATCGCGCACTTAAACATGCTGCACGTCTCAATGCAAGGTAAAAGCTCCAGTTCCGCCTTAGAGCAGTCGATAACTTGCAGAGAAACTGTATTGTTCACTTGATAGCTGTGGTAGTATTATCCAGTAGTATTTCGCCTGACAACGAAGTGACGGAGAGTACGCCATGACCCATGATGACCCGGCAACGCCTGCGGAAATTATTCAAACCGTTTTATTAGTCGAGGATGACGAGGACGTAGGCGCGTTTATTGCTCAAGTATTGAAAGAGGAAAGACCGTACGTTGTCCTCCATATGACTGATGGAGCGCACGCCTTAGAAGCGGTCGGTTCCATAAAACCGAATTTGTTTATCCTTGACTATCGCCTTCCCGGTTTCGATGGCCTGGAACTCTATGATCGACTGCACGCCATCTCTGGATTAGAAATGGTTCCTGCGCTCATTATGAGCGCTACTTACCCTTCTCAGAAGGAAATTCAAAAACGCCACATCTCATTCCTCGCCAAGCCATTTGAAATCTCTGATCTCTTAGCAATTGTAGATGAACTGCTTGCAAAATAGGAAGCCGGAGACCGCTGTCTGCCAAGTGCCTGAAAACTTGTGCAAACTGGGAACCTTTTGCTGGCTTTTTGCCGTAGTACATCTACAGATACGCAAGAGAGGAACCCAATTGTGGAGATCAGTGAGAATGAACTGATCAAACGCGCAGCATGTGGAGATCAGGAGGCGTTTCGCATCCTCTGGGAAGCACATCACGCTGTTGCTATGGCGGCAGCGCTGCGCCTCTGTCATCAAGCCTCCCTCGCTGAGGACATCACGCAGGGAGCTTTCTTGCTGGCCTGGCGCGGATTACCACGTTTTCAGGTGGGCAGCCCATTTCGACCCTGGCTGATGCGTATCCTCTACCGGCACGCCCTCGACGTGATGGAGCGCTCTCGTGTGTACCGGCATCCCATTTCCCTGGAAGATGTTCAGAAATTAGAGCAATATGCTGGCAGAGAGGTAGGCGGTCATAGCGATTTGCAGGAAGAGGTTGCCCGGCGTGAAGAAGTACGGATGGCATTAGCATCGCTCAATGCCGATCAGCGGCGAGTCATTGCGCTGCGCTATGGCGCCGACCTGACTGAAGTTGATATCGCACAGGTGTTGGGATGGCCTGTCGGCACCGTGAAATCACGCCTGAATCGGGCGCGCGAACGCCTCCGTACGCTACTGCTTGATGAAAGGGGTTAAGTCTCTATGTACGAGCGGGAACCTGCTGAAAAAGCACAGAGAGACCTGGACAGTCGGCTCGAGGCATATTATGGCCCTGAACTACGCGAGCAGCCCTTGCCAGAATCTGCATGGCTGCAGCTCCGCTCCTCTCTTCATTCACCACGCGCATCAAGGCGTCTACGCCTGCAGCCAGCACGATGGCAAATACGCAGGCTCATGCGAAGAGCGAGGATGCGCCGCTCCTCACAGAGAACGCCTGCACACGTCCAGCAAGCCTTTACGCGTGTCCTTCACGAGTCCCGCATGCCACCGCAATCGTGCAGATTGCAGTGCACAGTCACCTCAAATATAAACGCTCCCAGAGTACGTATTGCCCTTCTTAGAAGAAGAAAAATTCGGCTTGTTCTCCCTTCAAATCTAACCTGGTCGATAGATGCTGCCGCGCTTGACGTACTTTTAGCAACGGCCCTCGCACGCTATTACTATCAGCGCAAGCCTGTCGCTATCCTTACCAGGTTTCTCCTCGTGGTTGCATTGCTTGGATGTGTAGGAGCCTTTCTGTACTTTCCTCGTACTGCGACCAACCTGGTTATTCTTATAGCCATAACAACAGGGCTGTGTGTAGCGTTTGTGGGAGTATCGCATCTACGAGGATATTCTCAGGCATTCCGCGCGGATACGTTGATGGTGCGCTGGCTGGGGCGAACTCGTGTGTGCCAGGGATTGCATTCATTGGCGGATCGTGAGCGTTCACAGCGGCGGTGGAGGTGGAGAGAGCCTTCGCTGGCAGAACGTATCGAGCGCGTATGCGGATCGCGGGTGGCTATTGAAGACGAACGCCTCACGTTAGTGAGATAAGCCCGCGTCGACTGAGCCATTTTTTAGAGAAAGTGCAGGTGAACAATGGCAATTAAATACGTTCCAGAGGTCGAGCAGCACGATGCCCCACCATTGAAGACCAGTCCTCGTCGTTCGGGCGGCGGGTGGTTTCGGCGTTTACAGCGGCGTGTGAAGCTTGCGTTGGCAGGGAACGATGACGAATTGAGGGTTGAGAATAAGACCGCTATTTCCTGGCGCGTCTATCACAATTATCATCAACTCGGAATCATCGACGCCCACGAGCAGCGCGTCTTTCGAATGGATAAACATGGTTCGCTCAGTGTACGCCCCTGTGCCGATGGAGACGATGTTGAGTATCTTGTACTCGATCTCTCGTTACGTATCCATCGCGTACACATCTATCGAAGGCGCGTGAGCCAGGATATTGATATTTACGATATGCGAGTCGCTTGATGTCGTCGTCTTCTTCCGCTGAGCCAAACGATTGGCATGAGAAAGGAATAGTATCATGTATCATGTTCGGTAAGCAAAAAGTGCGCAGATCGTACATTTGCTCTTTTTGTGCAAAGAACCAGGATGAGGTACAGCGGCTTATCGGTGGACCTGGTGGAGTTTTCGTTTGTAACGAGTGTATTGCCCGTTTCAGCAATGGAAGCGCTGAAGAACAATCAACTATAGCGGCAATAAGCATCAAATCAAAAACCAACTCCTCCCGTTGCTCATTCTGCGGCAAACAGAAAAAGCAGGTACAGCGCCTCGTAGAGGGCAACAATGGCGTCAATATTTGCGATGAGTGCATCGACTTGTGTCTTGAAATCTTTCACGAGGAGACCTTGCACCATTCATAATTAGCGGAGCCTCAACACTGCTGGAAGAGATTATTCTATCCACAACAGTACTTTCTCCTTATACTCCCCGTTTTGCCAGAATTAAGGGCCATGCTCCTGTTTATTTTCTTGAGCAATATAGTTCAGTCATCAAGTTAACGACGCGGTTAAGATCGCGAACTGGTAGATAGCAATATCTGGCTGTATTTCGTGCTTTGTTCGTGATCTGTGCCTGAACTGAGCTATACTTTACGGTGGTACCATCAAGTATTTAGCGTTCTGATAGTGAGGTTTTGTATGTTTTCGACTCTAATCACAGCCCTGCTGGTCTGTGTAATGCTGTCGATTATTGTCAGTCTGATCTTCGGCGTGGTGCGCGCGCGTAAACGCCGGGTGAAGGTAGCAGGCGCGCAGACGCAGCCAAACAATCTCCGCATCACAGCCATATTGCCAATGCTGGATATCGCGGAGCAACCCCACAAATTAAGATTCCCCTCTTCCTGGTATAGGCACCGCCGCACGTTTCTTTCCAGCGCATTCCTGGCTATGGTAGTATTCACCCTGTTTGTGCAGAGTGGCCTGGCCGATGGGGCGTTCCAGCGCATCTCGCAGGGCATCAAGTCTTTCAATTTATCCCAGCACAACGCGGGCTTCGATATCAACACTGCCCTCCATCCTATGCCCTTTTCAGCCAGCGCCAATCTCGTGCGAGTAGATTCCGCCGATCGGGGTCAGTACTACACCGATTACCAGTGGCAGGTGTGGTCCTACTCTTCCTGTTCGGGCATTTCGATGGAGATGGTCATCAATGCCTATGGGCACCACTACATCGCCGCCGATTTCTTGCAAACGGAACTCAATCTAGGCGTGTGGGGTATCTACAGCGGTCTGGTCGGGGGTGAGAAAAGTATTGCAGAGACCGCCGCTTACTACGGCTTTAAGGCATTGCCCAATCCTCCGCGAACGCTCTCGGCTTTGATCTATACCGCCAATAAAGGTTTCCCGGTGATTATAGGCATACCTGGCCATATTATGGTCGTGCGCGGCGGTGACGATACCTACGTCTATACTGCCGATTCCTCTCCGGCGAACCGCACCACCCTGACGCACGCCCAATTTATGGGGATTTGGAATACCAATTTCAGCGTGGTGCTGGTTCCTCGCTAACCCCGAGTGCTGATTGCTAATAAACCAGCACCGTCGTATTCAGCGATACAAATCCATACAGCCAGGCCGCGTTATCTTTGGACATGTTGACGCACCCATGCGACCCCTGGGCAGAGAATGGATCACCGCTCGAATCGGCATGAGGGAAGTTGGTAGTAGGACCGTAATCGCTGCGCCACCAGCTATCGTGCAGGAAGTACCCATTGCTGTGATACTGCATGGCATAATTGATCGGCGTATCGGGATACCAGTCAGGTGACGATTGCGGTACGCCCGCCTTAAAAACGGTGGGCGATTTTTTGACTTCGACCCACCACGTTCCGGGAGGCGACGGTTTCTCCGGGCGGCCTGACGTCACCAGAAACGCGTTGACGAGCTTCCCATTATCATAGACGCGCAGAGCCTGTTCTTCCAGGGAGACCACCACCACTTTTTTGTTCATGAAGCCGTAGTGTTGTATCAACTGCAGGTCGGTCTGGTGAACCTGGTTGTAGGGCGTTTTGTCGCCAGCATTGGTCATCATCGCCTGGAAGTTGGTCAGGTATACGTTCAAATCTTCAACCGTCTGCTGGTAGTCTGCCAGCGTTTGGGACTGGCCCAACTCCTGCTCGGCCCAACCGCCAACGCCGTTTGGCCCATACTCGTAACCAAGTGGATACGTGATATTATTGAAGGTATCGTGATACTGGTGGGTCTGTCCCCAGGCCGTTACCTGCTGTTTCAACTGCTGCAAGAGCGCTGTGCCCTCGGTCTTCATTGCCGGAATTTTGATCGCATCCACGTGTCCCTGTAACCTGGCCATCGCGTTTTTATAAGCAGCATCGCTCTGGGCAGAATGCAGCGCCTGCTGATCGCTGCTATATTGCTGCTGGTACGAAGTAATATCGCCGCTATATTGTCTAGTCAGGGCAATCCACTGTTGGAACGCCTGGAGTTCCATGTCCCCCTGTTTTGTCAGGGTGGGGTCAATGGTGGGAGATGGTATAGCTGTTGGCATGCTGGATACGCTGTTGCCAGTAGTTGTGCCGCACGCAGTAAGCAGCACAATCAGTCCTAAGATCAACGCGCTCAAGATGAACGCGGACGTTTTCTTCTGGGGATATATATTCAGTTGCTCACTTCGAAATTTAAAAATCATCAAAATCAGTCCTTGTAATTGCTCATCTTAACTTCGGCATAAGTATTAGCATATACTGAATCATATCACACGATACCATCTTCCACTGTGAAATAGGTCATAGTCACGCTATCGTCACATTATCCCTGCACTCGAGACAGTATCTCGGCATGCAGTTCTTTTGTGCCCGCTGTGACGATGGAATACCCGTGTTTGAGCGTTTTGATGGGGCGTAATGGCTTGCCGTGAAGATCACTAACCACACCACCGGCCTCCAGGATGATGCTGGTCGAAGCGAGAAACGACTCCGCGGTAATCACATCTCCAACATCAACGTAGGCATCATATGCGCCATTGGCAACATAGACTGTATCCATAGCGGAACTGCCGGAGCGCCGCACGTGAGCGGGCGGAGGAGAAGTGATAAGCAGGCGCTGCAGCTTTTCCCGATCACGTCCATCGAAGTTCATCCCAACTACGCACTCCCCGTAACGCTTCGTGTCGCTGACCTGGCAACGTCGGCCATTGCAGAACGCCCCACTGCCACGGCTGGACTCGTAAACCGTGCCGCTATAGAGTTCGCCCACTAATGCCCATTGCACGTTTTCGGGTGTAACGGGAACGTCTATCGACAAGACCGCCAGCGCAACCGAGGCCGTCATGATACCGCGCAGCACATTTGTTGAGCCATCTACAGGATCGATGATAATGCGGTAGGGCGGTGCCGCGCTTGTCGTGAAGGGAGGTCGTTCCTCAGTGATGATCTCGAAGCCATGGCCGCTCTCGATCAGCCCGCTAATGATGATATCCTCCGCTTCACGGTCAAACTGCATCGTTGTATGTTCGGCCGAGGAAGAATACACGCCTTTGCGGTTGAATGCGTCCGAGTGCATATACCCACGCACTTGCCGGAAGACCTGTTGTAACAGTTCTAACATGCTTACACTATCTTCACTTTTCTTGTAGTTTTATCGTTTGTGTGTCTGATGTGTCTTAAGAGTTTGCTCGCTCGATTATACCACACGATTCCTCGCGCGCCTGTCTTTACGGGGCTATCGCCACCCGCTGTACGACAAATGGATACACCTGCTCCCTCGCCAGCAAGCGCTCCCGTGTCAGTTGAAGCGCAAGCTCACTCTGGTCGCCAGCGATCCAGCGACGACCGAGTTGCTGTGCGGCCAGGGGAGTGACACCGCTTCCACAAAAGCAGTCGAGGATAAGATCACGTTCTTCAGATGAGGCTAAAATAATGCGTTCAATCAGCGCAGTTGGCTTCTGCGTTGCATATCCATTGCGCTCAGGATCTTTCTGATGCAAGTGGCTGATATCATTCCATACATCAGAGGGAGTCATTAGCGAATCCTCTCCATAGGAATAGATGCGGCCGGCTGATTTGATCGTCCAAGATACACGCCCATCAGCATCTATACGTTGGCGCATATGATTCCGTTTCTGCGCGCCGCGTCGTTCGCCGATGCGTTCCGGGTGAAAGCAATACTGCGCGGATTTTGTATAGAACAGGATAGTATCATGTTTGCGCGCATAATGTTTACTCGCGCGTCCTCCCGACTGATAATGCCAGATAATTTCATTCTTGAAGCCGGGACCCTCTCCCTGCGGGCTGAAACCAAAGACCTCGTCCAGCAGAACCTTTGCATAATGCGTCACTCGCCAATCAAGATGAACATAGAGACTCCCACTATGCGCCAACAACCTGTGCAGCAGCACAAACGCTTCGTATAGCCAAGAAAGATAGGCATCCAGGTTATTATCCCACTTATCGCTATACGCCAATTGGCTGCCGTTCTTAAAATCGCGCCCGGTCATAAAAGGGGGATCGATATAAATCAAATTGATCCTACCCTCAAATTCGGGTAGCAAGGCTGGCAACACATCGCGTTTATCGCCGAGAATCAGGCGGTTGTGCCATGGGTCGAGAGTCGAAATTGAAGACGTGTTGATCGATTGATGGTCTTCAGAGCGAGGACTGATGATCTCAGTGGTTACCAGGCGGGGCCTTGCGCTCGTTACTGTATCAAGTAGCTGTCGTTTATCAAGAGTATTATGAAGCGCGTTTTCTGATTTACCTTTCCAGGTCAGTTCGGCCATATGGAACCACTCTATTATTCTTTAATAATCCCATCAAAAAGTTACAGATTTCTGAAAGCGCTGTAGAATAGGTTTATCAGCCTGCATCATATGCAAGAAGTCGCGTTCTGTCAATCTTTTACACATAGCCCAAATTTCTTTCCCATACCAAATCTCCACATGAGTTACGTTGGTATATCGTGATACAAAACATCACTACCTTCATTTCACACTGTTTATCTGGTGTGTGCAGTGTGGAGTTTTGCATATCGTGGATATTTAGTGAGAAACAGGGGTTATTCCTAATGCGAAACCGCAAAATAGTTGTCTGCTTTTCGCTGTTGTCGGCGCTATTGGCCGCCATCATAGTTGCCTCATGTGGAAGTGGCGTTGGCACCATTCCCAGCGGCACACCTGATCACGGAAATGGCACACCCGCCGTTATCCCTTCGCCCAGCCCGACCCTCCAGCCGGTTGTTACCGCTCCGCCATCGGCATTGGGGGCGACCTACGCCTATGTGCATGCTAACCAGCTCTGGATTGCCCTGCACGGCGCGCAGCCTGTACAGGCGACATCTTTTAATGTGTCAGGCCTACCCGATGTTTCCTGGCACCAGCCAGTGTGGTCGCCGGATGACCACTTTCTCGCCTTCATCATGAATGCACGGCCCGCCGGGCAGGGTGGCGGTGGCTGCCCCGCGCCGGACTTTGGAGCCAATGGCGCGCTGTACCTGTTGAATACCGGCACGCTGCGTCTCATCCAACTTGTTGTTCCAGCCGACAGCGGCGACCCACTCGCGAGCAGTCCGCATAATGGCTACTGGCAATACGTCTTCTGGGAAGATGCAACACATCTACTGGCGTGGTACAATGGCACCATCGGCAAAACGAGCAGCACGGCAGGTCTGTACCGGTACGATCTCACCAAAAGTTCACTGACGCAGGTCGTACCACTGAGTTCACTGGGTGTGGCTACCCTGTTCAATGCCCAGAAAAACGCTCCGTTGTTGCTCTCGATGCGCTATAGTAGTGGACAACTCTATTACCAGGTAGTCACGAATCCTTTTACGCAGCAGAGTCAATTGACCATCTACCGCCATTCCGTTGATCATCCAGGGATGTCCGGCAGTATGGTGCAAACTATGGGAAGCGAAGCGTGGTGCAGTCCGCAGCAGAGCGGCCCTTACATCAAGCCGGGTTGGGATATCTCAGCCGATGGGGCGCAACTGGTGGCGCAAATGATCGGCGCAAGTGCTTCAACAGCGGCTACGAGCAGCGTTGAGGTGCTCAACTTGAGTGATACTTCGACGACTGCGCTCTTTGCGCATCTGCCCGCATCGATGCTTGCGCACGACCTGGTATTGACGTGGGGGCCGGATAGTCAGAGCGTCGTCGCGACTCAGCCTCACCTGCTGAGCCAGGATGGACCCTATAGCGCAACGCTGGCGAACCCGGCTGGCATGCAGCAGTACGCGCCAAACGCTGCCGGCCTGGTTGCCTGGAGGGTAGATAGCGCCGCTTTCGCGCTGCAAAGCACTGATATGACGGATGTAAACGACGCGGCACAAGTTTATGTGTTTGACACGGGGGAAGCGCATGGACAACTCTTGCTCCTCAATGTGCGGAACTTCGTGTGGGGATAACGAAGATGTCACCTGTTTTATTGACGTTTCTTAGTCTGGCTGCCTATGTTTGCGGCCTGGTGATGCTGGTCAAAGTAACGCCGCACCTGCTGAAACGCAACTTTGATGATGGCTTTTTTATGGGCATAGCGGCTGCCGATATTCTCGGCGGCCTGCTCATCTTCGCGCCGGTCGGCCTCATCTTTGCCCTGTTCAACGGCTCGGTTGGCGTTCGTATTGTAGACATGATCCTGCTCCTGGTTACGGGTATCGTTGCCCTGCGTACCTCCCTTCGTAGTTTTCGGCCAACCTATCCAGCAGGCGTATTCCGCGTCTCCAGCATCCTGGCGGGCAGCTATTGTCTCCTCCTGGTGGGTGCCGCCCTCTATGTCATTGTGTTAATGTTTGCTCAACCTTAATTGTAAATATTAGAATAGAGCGCCGTATTTTCTCTCTACGAAGAGAGCATGAGAGCTGGTCGGGGGAAGATATCCCACCGACCAGCTCTCATGCTCTCTCTAGCTGGCTTTACATCCCCATCTGCTTTTGCATGTCACGCACCTGCGGATACAGATGAAAGACCTGGATGTAGTGGCC
>VBFM01000050.1:0-7506 GCA_005882595.1 Chloroflexota bacterium | reverse complement strand
GTCAACTGCCAACGCCCACCTCATTTAAGAAAGGGACCAGCCCCGATCTGGGTTTCACCATGCAGTATCCTTCCGATTGGATCCAGGATACACCGCAATCGTCACCTGCAGGGAATAAAGCTATTGCTTTTCACCCCCCGACGCAGGCGCAGCTTCCGGTCTTTCTGAGCGTCGGTGAAATCTCCACCGCCAATTCCGCCACTGTGAAGAGTACGGCCGAGGTGAATCAAGCAAACACCGATGGCTTCGGATCAAGTAATAACTTACTCAACCCGCAGCCGGTCACGAGCGCGCCAAAACAACGCATGATCGGCAGTACTTCATGGGATGAACAGGATACCCTTTACACCACCGGGAATGGTACGGCCATCCACCTGGTCACCCTGACCGTGAAGCATAGCAAAAACTACTACAATATTCTCTTTTTCGCGCCCAGCAGCGTCTTTAATGAGGCGATGACGAAGTACTACATGCAAATGCTGGGCACGTTCCAGTTCACAGCGTAGACAGGCACGATTTAGACGCAACAATAAAACCGCTCTCCACTTTGTAGGTAGAGAGCGGTTCTCGTTATCGTTATGAAGCCGGTGCAGTAAGCCTAGTACTCAGGCATGGCCGGAGCAGCGGGCTTCTCCTTCTCAGGCAGATCGGTGATGAGGGCCTCGGTGGTGAGGATCATCGCGGCAATGCTGGTGGCATTCTGCAGGGCAGAGCGCGTCACCTTCGCCGGGTCGATGATACCGGCCTCGACCATGTCTTCGTAGCGATCATTCAGGACATTGTAGCCGATTTTGTCGCTCTTGCGCTCTTTTTGAGCGCGGCGCACACCTTCGACGACAACCGAGCCGTCCTTGCCGCCGTTGATAGCCAGCTGGCGCATTGGCTCTTCAAGTGAGCGGCGCAGGATACTGACGCCGGTCGCGGCATCGCCCGTGAGGTGCAAATTGTCCAGCGCCTCAAACGCGTTCAACAGGGCCACGCCACCGCCGGGAACCATTCCCTCTTCAACACCGGCACGCGTTGCTGAAAGCGCGTCCTCTACGCGGGTCTTGCGGTACTTCAACTCGACTTCGGAGCCAGCGCCCACCTTAATCAGCGCAACACCGCCGGAGAGCTTGGCCAGGCGTTCCTGCAATTTCTCACGGTCATAGTCGCTGGTAGTCTCTTCGATCTGGGCCTTGATCTGGCGGATACGGGCCTGGATATCTGCTGCATCGCCTTTGCCCTCGACAATGGTCGTATCGTCTTTGTGCGCAACCACGCGGCGCGCCTGGCCGAGGTCAGCAAGGGTGGCGCTGTCGAGGCGGCGGCCCATCTCTTCGCTGATCACCTGTCCGCCGGTCAACACCGCGATGTCACGCAGCATCTCTTTACGGCGATCACCGAAGCCAGGGGCTTTGACGGCCAGCACATTGAGGATACCGCGCAGCTTGTTGACGACCAGGGTTGCCAGCGCTTCGCCGTCCACATCTTCGGCGATAATTACGATCTCGCGGCGGCCCTGCTGGGTCAGCTTCTCAAGCAAAGGCAGGATATCCTGCACGGCGCTGATCTTCTTATCGGTGATCAGGATGTATGGCTCGTCGATAGAGGCTTCCATCTTCTCCGCGTTGGTGACGAAGTAGGCGGAGATGTAGCCCTTGTCGATCTGCATACCTTCGACGTACTCGGTCTCGAAATTGATACCGCGAGACTCTTCGACCGTGATGACGCCATCTTTGCCAACGCGATCCATCACTTCGGCGATGAGATTACCAATGCTCTCATCGGCGGCAGAGATAGCAGCGATCTGTGCAATCTCTTTCTTATCCTCAACGGGGATAGCCTTCGAGCGGATGTACTCGACCACGGCCTCGGTGCCCTTATCGATACCCTGTTTGAGCTGCATGGGGTTCGCGCCCGCGGCCAGGTTCTTCAGACCCTCGTTGACGATGGCCTGCGCCAGGACGGTAGCAGTAGTGGTGCCGTCACCTGCAACATCGTTTGTGCGGGTAGCGGCCTCTTTGAGCAGTTGAGCGCCCATATTCTCAAAGGCGTTCTCAAGCTGAATCTCTTTAGCGACGGTCACGCCATCATGGGTGACGGTGGGCGCGCCAAACTTCTTGTCCAGCGCGACGTTGCGGCCCTTTGGCCCAAGTGTGGCTTTGACGGCCCCGGCCAAAATATCAATGCCTTTTTTTAGTGAACGACGAGCTTCTTCATCGAACACAAGCTGCTTTGCCATAATACTCTCACTCCTTACATACTAACCAATGATGGCCAGAATGTCATTCTCTTTCAGCACGAGATACTCTTCGCCATCCAGTTTGAACTCGGTACCGCCATACTTGGCGAACAGAATACGATCACCTTCACGCACATCCATCGCCGCGCGATCACCATTGTCTAACAAGCGGCCGCTGCCAACGGCGATCACTGTCCCCTCCTGGGGCTTCTCCTTGGCTGTGTCAGGAATAACGATACCGCTCTTGGTGACTTCTTCTTTTGCGGAAGGTTTTACGACCACGCGGTCGCCAACAGGACGAATCTTTTGCACGTCTAACTCTCCTTTGCAATTTTGATAGGTGTTAACGGGTAGAATAAAGCCCGGTCTCTATTCCGGCGCCATCCGTCTCAGTTAGCATCTGGACGATAGTGAATGACGCCCGAAATGTTGACTGCGTGATACTGTGAATAATCACAGTTACAGGGACCGCCAGCAGCACATCCGGTACAGCAATAGGCCATCCCCTGCACTATGATTGGAGTCCAGAGGATCTCGATGTCGCAGTTTGCGCAACGCAACACCTGGCGCTGCATGTTATTCGCATCCTCATGCAGTTCTCCATTGTGTTGATGATTGGGTTGAGCGTTTCCTTCGTACATATCCTCTGGCCTGTGTCGTGTTACTCTTGATGCCCGTTCAACTTCCGTTGAATAGTATCTCACAGCATATGTTAGAACCGCATAGGAGAAGTGTTAGAGAAGTGTTAGAATTTTGGGGTGTTGCATCCTTTCTCGCTCAATTCAGCTTCAAAGATGATACAATAAACGTTGAAACATATCTAGGAGGGGTACGTTTATGCCCTATATTTCCACCACGAACAACCAATCATACGTCATCGATACAGGCGACGAGGGCCAGCAGCGCGAAATCACCATAGACGGTCAGGCACTGCAAATTGACTGGAGCCAGCTTGCCCCGCTCGCGGCAGATGCGAAAGGACAGATCGTCACAGGAGGACGCTACAGCCTCCTCATAGATGGCAAATCTTACGAAGTGTACGCCCGCCAGATTCACAAACCTGATACTAGCGGCTCCTATTTTGAAATCATGATAGCGGGACAGCGGTTCGAGGTGCATGTTGAGGATGAACGCGAAAAGGCCCTCACCGGCTCAATCAAAGGCGCTCACGAGTCCGGCGAGGCCATTGTTCGCGCTCCCATGCCCGGCCTGGTGCTTGGCACCCCCTTAGAAGTTGGAGCCAGCGTAACACGCGGGCAAACAGTGGTAGTTCTCGAAGCCATGAAAATGGAAAATGACCTCCCCTCACCACTTGCTGGAACGATCAAGGAGATCAAGGTCACAAAAGGACAGACCGTCAACCAGGGGGATGTGCTGGTGATTGTAGCAGGGGAGTAATCTCACCTGTAAATACAAAGAGACAATGCCCTGAAACCTTCAGGCTGTACTTGCTGTGCCCGTACTTCTTCCACCTGCATGTACTTTTTGCCGCAGCTGTACTACCCAATCATCCAGTGTTCCTGGCGGTTTAGGGCCAAAGGTCTCCAATATAAATGCGTCTAACTCACTTTTTTGTAGATCGGACATCTGTAACGGCACTGCCGCAGTTCGCCTGTTTGTCCAGTCTGGCAGTATTTCCTCGATTTGCGCCTTAGTCAGAGCTTTCCACGGGCCTAAGACATCCTTCTTCACATCTGGATTGTACCAATGAAAGTTGCCTAGATGCCCGAGCGCTTCGTGATGATCACTTGTTCCCACACCCTGACACAGGGAGATCATATTCAAAGGGTTAACCGTAAGGTCTTCCCTTCCAATGGCATAACAAAATTCCACAGGCACGATATGATGTACTTGCACCAGATCTTTCCCTGTCAAATTGCACGCCACACAATAATCATGATCTTTCATGACGTGGAGATATAAGTATTCCACCTCGTGCCATTGGTTGCTCTGATGGAAATTAGCCGCGTCAACTACTCCAGTTCCAGCGTCCGGCGAACCAACATCTTGTTGCATCATGTGCCTCCTCTCGGCACTGATCCATCTCGCATATCGCGATAGGAGGAATGAATGTATCAACGACACCAGACATCGAGATTGAGGAAATCCTAAGCTATTATAGTCGTAAAACACAACAAATGCAACAGATTGCTCCTTCAAGCGGAAAAGTTGATGGATAGCAACCTCCTTATCATCCATGCTATAATTGCATTGGCAAACCAGAGGGAGGATATGCATGGAACTGCACAGCAGCAAAGACGCCCAGCAGTGGCGTGAGACAACTTTACGCGAAGCCAGGCAAAAAGCGGCAGAGCGGCAAAAAACGTTTGTTACCAGTTCGGATATTCCCATACCAGACGTTGTTACAGAGGAAGACCTGCCTGATTTCGATAGCCACGCCCAGCTTGGCTATCCCGGCGAATTTCCCTTCACACGCGGCGTGCAGCCGACCATGTATCGCTCGCGACTCTGGACCATGCGTCAGTATGCCGGTTTCGCGACGGCAGAAGAATCGAATAAACGCTACCGCTTCTTACTTTCACATGGTACCACCGGCCTCTCCGTCGCTTTCGATCTCCCAACGCAGATGGGTTACGACGCGGATCACCCTCTTTCTGAAGGAGAAGTGGGCAAAGTCGGCGTCTCTATCTCCAGCCTGGAAGATATGGAAACGTTGCTCAACGGTTTGCCCCTGGAACGCGTCAGCACCTCTATGACCATCAATGCCACCGCGAGCATCCTGCTGGCTCTGTATATCGCTGTAGCGAAGAAACAGGGCGCGGAGATACGCAAGCTGTCCGGCACAGTGCAAAACGACGTGCTGAAAGAATACATTGCGCGCGGCACCTACATCTACCCGCCGGAGCACTCGATGCGCATCATCACCGATGTGTTCCGTTACTGCACCGAAAATCTGCCGCGCTGGAATACCATCAGTATTAGTGGCTACCATATACGCGAGGCGGGCTCGACGGCGGTGCAGGAAGCGGCATTTACGCTCTCGAATGCCATTGCCTATGTACAGGCTGCCATCGATGCCGGTCTGAACGTCGATACATTCGCGGGCCAGCTCTCCTTCTTCTTTAACAGCCACAATAACCTGTTTGAAGAGGTCGCCAAATTCCGCGCCGCCCGGCGCATGTGGGCGCACATCATGCGCGAACGCTTCCACGCGCAGGACCCGCGCTCGCTGATGCTGCGTTTCCACACGCAGACGGCGGGTTCCACGCTGACGGCACAGCAGCCCGATAACAACATCGTGCGCACGGCATACCAGGCGCTGGCCGCGGTACTCGGCGGCACACAGTCGCTGCATACCAACTCGAAGGACGAGGCGCTATCGCTGCCCAGCGAGGATTCTGTGCGTATTGCCCTGCGCACACAGCAAATTCTGGGCTATGAAAGCGGTGTGCCCGACGTGGTTGACCCACTGGCCGGCTCGTACTATGTTGAGTATCTGACCAACGCCATCGAGGAAAAGGCGTGGGAATATATTCGCCAGATTGATGCGCTGGGCGGCAGCGTGCGCGCTATCGAAGTCGGCTTCATGCAGGGCGAAATCGAGCAGGCCGCTTACATCTACCAGCGCGCGCTGGAAGAAGAACGCGCAATCGTGGTGGGCGTTAATCGCTTCACATTGGAACACGAGGAACACCCTATCCTGCTGCGCGTAGACCCCGAAGTAGGAAAACGACAGGCTGCGAAACTGGCGGCGCTGCGCCAGAGGCGGGACAACGAACGAGTACAACACGCCCTCACCGCGCTGGAACGTGGCGCGGCGGGTAGCGATAATCTCATGCCGCTCATTATTGACGCTGTTGAAGCATATGCTACACTAGGGGAGATCAGCGACGCCATGCGCCGCGTTTTTGGAGAACAGCGTGAATTTCGTAGTATGGAATAGAGTTTAAGCATTGCATATGAATTTGTCACAGCCAGGCTACACATCTCCCGCGCGTGATGCAGAACGCAGTCTGCACGCGCTTGACAGAGAAAAGAGTGAATCAACAGCAAAAGCAGAAGCCCCAATTGGTGTGTTTGATTCGGGAGTAGGCGGTCTAACCATCCTTTCAGCCTTACGACAAGAATTGCCCCATGAGAACTATATCTACCTCGGTGATACAGCTCACTGTCCCTACGGACTACGGAGCGAGGCTGACATTATCGAGCTATCGGTGCAGATCAGCCGTTTCCTCATCGCACAGGGGGTCAAACTGATCGTTGTGGCATGCAATACCGCCTCACAAGCCGCCCTCGCTGCCTTACGCGCGGCATTTCCATCGATATCCTTTGTTGGTGTAGTGCCAGCCGTCAAGCCAGCCGCACGCGCTACGAAAAAGGGGCGTATCGGCATAGCCGCCACCAACCAGGCTGCCAAAGCCATCTACCTGCGCCAGCTCATTGACGAGTTCGCAGGCGGTATTCAGGCCTTTGCCATTGGTTGTCCAGAACTGGTGACGCTGGTAGAAGAGGGCCAGTTTGATGGCCCGCAGGTGGAAGAAGCCGTTCGACAGGCATTAGAGCCGTTATTGCAGGAAGATATCGATGTGATCGTCTTAGGTTGCACCCATTTTCCCGCCCTACGCCCTGTGATTGAACGCATCGCCACTCCACAGGTACAGGTGATCGATAGCGGGTCGGCCATTGCTCGCAGAACGCATTACGTGCTGGACACTGAAGGCATGACGCATCCAAATACGGAGGATGCCGCGACCGGAGGAGATCTCCAGGCCTGGTGCAGCGGTGATCCTGGAACATTTAGTAAAGTTGCCAGTAAGTTGTTGGGCTATACGGTTATAGCCCGGCAAGCTGCTCTATAATTTTCATAGACTTTCTGAATGCAAGGAAGTATAAGGAGAAACGCGCAGAACCATGCAGGAACATCTTGCAGTCGATGCAGACGAACATATCATTATCGAGCCACAACCAAAACCAGTCCATGTACGTATGGCCCGGCATGTTTCCAATATCCTATCGCCTGCCTCGATTTCGCTTCCATTCATCGTACTGGTCGCATTGTATCGAGCAAGTGATAAGCTCACAGCGTTACTGTACGCCCTTATCACACTCTTCTTCGTAAGTGTCGGGCCGCTCGCCTATATTGTGATTGGCGTGCACCTGGGCAAGCTATCAGATATAGATATCAGCCGCCGCTCCGAGCGAGCCGGGCCATTTCTTTTCGGCATCTCTTCCACGCTGGCGGGATTGCTGGTGTTATTACTCATCCAGGGACCTAAAAACTTACAAACCGCCCTTATCATCACGATAGTAAGCGCCATCAT
>VBFM01000049.1:0-7299 GCA_005882595.1 Chloroflexota bacterium | reverse complement strand
ACATATTTGTTGCTGGCGCTGGCTTTGGCCAGCACTTTGGTGATGGCCGCGGTGAGCGTGGTCTTGCCGTGGTCGATGTGCCCGATCGTTCCCACGTTCACGTGCGGTTTCGTTCGCTCAAATTTCTTCTTTGCCATGAGTAATCCTCATCCTCCATAGTGCTCAGTGCATGCGTGCAGGGTTGCACCTTTGCGATAGCACTTCGTTGATTTCTTAGTAAGGCGACCACAATGACCGTCCCTACATTCCAAACAGATAACGTTGTCAGACATCCGCGAGGGATGCCCCAGTACCCGGTAGGCCTCTTCCCTGACCTCGGCTCCGAGTCGAGGACGCCTTACATTTGCTCGCAGTACCCTCATCCGGGTCGAACTTCTGCATTAGCGTCCTCACTAGTGTTCAGTACAAACATGCGTACGTCACTTGCCCAGCGACATCACCTTGTCGATTTGGCGACAATTGTCTCGCTAATACCTCTTGGTACAGGGCTGTAATGCGCAAATTCCATTGAATAGTTGGCGCGACCGCTAGTCATCGAACGGAGGTCGTTCACATAGCCGAACATTTCGGCGAGGGGAACATGGCCTCGCACTACCACCATCGATCCACGATTGTCCATGCCCAGGATCGTTCCACGACGCCGGTTCAGATCACCGATGACATCGCCGTAGAACTCCTCAGAGGTTGTGACTTCTACCAACATGACCGGTTCCAGCAGAACTGGACCTGCTTTGCGTGCCGCCTCTTTAATCGCCAGCGAACCGGCGGTCTTGAAGGCCATTTCGTTCGAGTCAACTTCATGGTATGACCCGTCGTAGAGGGTGGCGATCACATCGATCATTGGATAGCCGGCAAGAATGCCGTTGTCCAATGTCTCGCGAATACCATTCTCAACGGGTTTGATATATTCTTTGGGTATAACGCCGCCGACAATGGCATTGATAAACTCAAAGCCTTTGCCACGTTCGTTGGGGGCAACACGAATCCATACGTCACCGTATTGTCCATGACCGCCCGTCTGTCGAACATGCTTGCCCTCGGCTTGCGCCTGGTGCGTAATAGTTTCGCGATAGGCAACCTGCGGGCGTCCCACGTTGGCTTCTACCTTGAACTCGCGGAACATACGATCCACAATCACTTCCAGGTGCAGTTCGCCCATACCGGCAATGATCGTCTGCCCGCTATCCTGGTCGGTATGCATTTGAAAGGTGGGATCTTCTTCCGCCAGTTTATTGAGCGCAATCGCCATTTTGTCCTGGTCCGCGCGAGTTCTAGGCTCAATCGCAATCTCAATGACCGGCTGCGGGAAGGTGATCGACTCCAGAATGATGGGATGGTTGACATCACTGAGCGTATCGCCCGTGAAGGTATTGCGCAATCCCACCGCGGCACATATATCACCGGCGCGAATCTCTTCGATATCCTCGCGGTGATTGGCGTGCATACGCAGGAGGCGCCCGATGCGTTCAGGTTTTTCCTTTGTGCTGTTCTCGATAGACGCACCTTTTGTCAATGTACCCGAGTAGACGCGCATATAGGAAAGGCGTCCCACAAAAGGATCAGAGACAATCTTGAAGACCAGCGCGCTAAAGGGGGCGGTATCACTGACTTCACGGGTAATAGTTCCACCTTTATCAGGATCAATGCCGGTCGGAGGGGGAATGTCGAGAGGAGAAGGGAGATAGTCGATGACCGCGTCGAGCATGGCCTGCACACCCTTGTTTTTCAGGGCGGAGCCGCACAGTACAGGCACAAGCAGGCCTGCAATAGTGGCTTTACGGAGGGCCGCTTTTAGCTCCTCTTTGGTAATCTCCTCGCCCTCAAGATACTTGAGGGTCAACTCTTCATCGGTTTCGGCAACGCGCTCGATCAGTGCATCGCGGTGCTGGGCAAATTCAGCCTCCATGTTCGTAGGCACTTCGGTATGATCAGATTTGGTACCGAGATCATCGGTAAAGATGATTGCCTGCTGCTCGACCAGGTCGATAAAGCCCTTAAAGTTGCTTTCCTGGCCGATGGGAATCTGTATTGGTACAGGAACCGCGCCGAGACGTTCACGAATCATTTCCACCGTACGCCAGAAATCAGCGCCAATGCGATCCATTTTGTTGACGAAGCATATACGAGGGACATTGTACTTGTTCGCTTGACGCCAGACTGTTTCAGATTGAGGTTCGACGCCCGCGACCGCATCAAAGACGACGACACCGCCGTCAAGCACACGCAAAGACCGCTCGACCTCAGCAGTGAAATCTACGTGGCCGGGCGTGTCAATGATGTTGATACGATGATCGAGCCAGAAACAGGTGGTCGCGGCTGACGTAATCGTGATACCGCGTTCCTGCTCCTGTGGCATCCAGTCCATCGTAGCAGCGCCCTCGTGCACCTCACCCATGCGGTGAATCTTCTTGGTGTAGAAGAGGACGCGCTCGGTAGTGGTTGTCTTACCAGCATCAATATGAGCAATAATACCTATATTTCGGGTTTTTTCCAGTGGAAATTCTCTAGACATGTAAATTGTTTCTCCTCACGTTCGGGCTCCAGCGCTGTTAGAGCGCTACCGCCCGGAGGCGGTGCCCGAACGGGCAAGAGGCTCTACCAGCGATAATGAGCGAAGGCTTTGTTAGACTCCGCCATTTTATGGGTCTCCTCACGTTTCTTAATGGTTGTGCCTTGACCTGCAGCGGCGTCCATAAGTTCGCTTGCAAGTTTTTCCGACATTGATTTGCCTGTACGCGAGCGGGACGAACGGATCAGCCAGCGCATGGCCAGGGCGTTGCCGCGCTCCCGGCGGATATCCACCGGCACCTGGTAGGTGGAACCACCGACGCGGCGGGGCTTCACTTCCAGAGTTGGCGTGGCGTTTTTGAGCGCCTGCTCAAATACATCCAATGGAGGGCGTCTCTGCCGGGCCTCGATCAACTCAAACGCATCATAGGTAATGCGCTCAGCCAGGCTGCGCTTTCCATCTAACATTAACTTACCGATAAAGCGGGCTACGTTGCGGCTCTTAAATTTGGCGTCTGGTACATCTGGCCGTCGTACCGCTCTTTTGCGTCTTGGCATTGTGCCTCCTCAATTTTCCAGGGCTTTTCTCTCTAAGACATCTTATGAGGAGAAAAGGGAATGGGGACGCCCCACACTCCATCAGGGTTCTAGCCCTACACCCCTGACTTATCGTTCGTAATTCAGGTTGTCGAAAACACCACAAAAGGCGCCGATATGATCGTGGATGAGAATCCCCAATCATCTTCGGACGCCTCATCGCGAGTGCCTATCCATTCATCTGCCTACTTGTTAGTAGTACCCTCAACTTAGTTGCAGTACCCTCAACCGGGTCGAACCTAATGAAGAGGAGGACACTCGACAGTCGCCGGGGAAAGTCTGCACTTTCCCTGACGACGAACGATTGACCGACCTACCTGAGAGGCGCTCAGGTGGTATCGTTTCTTTGCATTGCGTTGCAGTACCCTCAATCGGGTCCTTACATATTATTTCCTACCGCCCTTTGCGGGGGCAGCGGTTCCTGGTTTTGGCCGCTTGGCTCCATAGAGGGAGCGACCCCGGCGGCGCTTGCTGACGCCGTCACTGTCCAGTGTGCCACGTACGATATGATAGCGCACACTTGGCAGGTCTTTCACACGACCGCCACGGATCAGCACGACGGAGTGTTCTTGAAGGTTATGGCCTTCACCTGGGATGTAAGCGGTGACTTCCATGCGGTTGCTGAGGCGAACACGAGCAATCTTACGCATTGCCGAGTTCGGCTTCTTGGGCGTCATGGTGCGCACCTGGGTGCAAACGCCGCGTTTCTGCGGCGACCCACGCAAAGAAAAAGTCTTGTTCTTCAGCGCATTGAACGAGTAACGCAGCGCCGGGGCCTTAACCTTCTCCTTTTTATGTGAGCGGCCCTTACGGATCAACTGATTGATCGTAGGCAATGAATAAGTTCTCCCTATCCTCGGAATGGGCGCGGCTTCCCGCGCCCTTACATCATATTACATGCGAGACACTATATTATCACTCATTATCCACGCTGTCAAGTACCAGTCCAAGAGTACCAGCGCCATTGCTCGCGCCGACACCCACGCTCGCGACAGTCTGCGCGCTTGCAATGCGGGCTGCCGCTGCTTGCTGACGCGCGATTTGTTCGCGGCGGCGCTGGACGAAGCCAGAGCCAGCCGGTATGAGTTTACCAATAATCACGTTTTCTTTGAGGCCCACCAGGTGGTCGGTCTGTGCTTCAATGGCGGCTTCCGTCAGAACGCGCGTCGTCTCCTGGAAGGAGGCGGCGGCCAGGAAGCTATCGGTATTCAGTGAAGCCTTGGTGACACCAAGCAGGACGGTTTGAGCAGTGGCGGGTTCGCCGCCCTCTGCCAGGACACGCGCGTTGGTATCCGCATAGACAAAACGATCCACGAGGTCGTTTGGCAACATCTCGGTATCACCTGGCTCGTCCACTTTGACGCGGCGCAGCATCTGCCGGATGATGACCTCGATGTGTTTATCATTGATATACACACCAGTGTTACGATAAACGCGCTGCACTTCTTTCACCACGTACATCTGCACGGCCTCGCGTCCCTGGATGCGCAAGACATCCTGCGGGTCACGCTGCCCGGCAGTGATGGGGGTGCCGGCCTGAATCTTCTGTCCCTGGCTGACAGCGATATTGCGCGCTGCCGCGATGGGATACGCACGTTCTTCGCGTTCCTCAAAGCGAATGCTCAAGAGACCATCGGGATTGATGAGCGCCTCACCTTCGGTGCGCGCCACAACCGGGATAGGCTCATTGCCATTTTCCGCGGGCATGAGGGCGATGACCTGGTCTTTGTGCACGTGCTCCTGGTCATTGACGAGTACCTGGCTGCCAGGGGGCAGGTGATACTCATCGAAGAAGACGTTGGTAGAGACGACGCGCACCGTGCGCGCACCTGTAGCCTCGTCCTTGACGATCTCAACCACGCCGTCGATTTCGCTGATCTCGGCCTTGTCCTTCGGGACGCGGGCCTCGAAGAGTTCTTCGACGCGCGGCAGACCCTGGGTGATGTCTCCCTGTGCTCCAGCGATACCACCGGTGTGGAAGGTACGCATGGTCAACTGCGTGCCAGGCTCACCAATGGACTGGGCGGCGATGATGCCGACGGCTGCGCCGGTAGCCACCAGCGCATTGGCGGCGAGATCGCGCCCGTAGCACTTGCGGCAGATGCCGCGGTGCGCCAGGCAGCCAAGCACCGAACGCACGCGCACAGCTTTGACACCCGCGTTGACTATCTGGTCGACGAGTTCGTCGGTCAGTTCGTCACCCGGCTGGATGTAATCGAATTCGGGAATCGGATCGAGCAGCACGCGCCCCTTCAAGCGATCTCGGATATCGGGCAGCATCATTCCTTTGCTGTCCTGCTCGGTGATGAGCATACCCTCGGTAGTGCCGCAGTCCTCCTCGGTAACGATCACGTCCTGGGCCACGTCGATCAGGCGACGGGTGAGGTAGCCTGATTCGGCTGTACGCAGGGCGGTATCGGCCAGACCCTTACGAGCGCCGTGACTACTGATAAAGTATTCGAGGACGCTCAGGCCTTCGCGGAAGTTTCCACGAATGGGCACGTCGATGATTTTACCGGATGGGCTGGCCATCAGGCCGCGCATACCGGAGAGCTGGCGAATCTGCTGGAATTTCGCTTTGGTCGCACCCGACTTGGCGATGGTGTAGATCGAGCCATATGGGTCGAGCGTGGACTCCACCATTTTGGTAACATTTTCGGTGGCCTCGTTCCAGGCATCGACGGTCTGCTGGTATTTCTCGTTGTCAGTAATCAGACCTTCACGATACTGATCTTCCAGTTCGGTGATCTTGGCATCGGCTCTTGCCAGTTCCTCCTGCTTCCCACCGGGCACTTTGACATCGCTGATGGCGATGGTAACGCCGCACTTGGTGGCATAGGAAAAGCCGAGACGCTTGATCTCGTCTGCCAGTTCAGCAGTTTTGGCGCGGCCATACTCTTTGAAGCATTCGCCGATGACCTGCCGGAGATTCTCCTTCTTCATCGAGTAGTTCTTGAAGCGCAGGCGTTCGGGCAGCGCTTCATTGAAGATGATGCGTCCCACCGTGGTCTGAACCAGCTTGCCGTTGGCTTGCATCGTCAGCTTCGCTGGTGGCGCCTGATCGTAGACATCGACATTGCCCAGGCGAACTTTGATGAGCGCTTGCAAATCAACGATGCCCGCCTGGTAAGCCAGCAGAGCCTCGGTAATATCGGTAAAGGAGCGTCCCTCACCTTTTTTGTCAGGACGGTCCTGTGTCAGGTAGAAGCAGCCGAGCACCATATCCTGGCTTGCGCCGATGGATGGCTCGCCGGTTGCCGGAGAGAGCAGGTTGCGCGTTGAGAGCATGAAGCGGCGGGCCTCATCCTGCGCTTTGTCCGAGAGCGGCACGTGAACCGCCATCTGGTCGCCGTCGAAGTCAGCGTTAAAGGCGGAACAGACCAGCGGGTGCAGTTGAATGGCGCTGCCTTCGACCAGCACAGCCTCAAAGGCTTGAATGCCCAGGCGGTGCAGTGTGGGAGCGCGGTTCAAGAGCACTGGATGGTCTTTAATGACCTCTTCCAGCACGTCCCAGACCTCGGGTTTCACACGCTCGACAAAGCGTTTCGCGCTCTTGATGTTGTGCGCGAAGTTCTGCTCTACCAGTTTGCGCATGACAAAGGGCTTGAAGAGTTCCAGCGCCATTTTCTTGGGCAGTCCGCACTGGTGCAGTTTCAGGTCCGGCCCGACCACGATCACCGAGCGGCCGGAGTAGTCTACGCGCTTACCGAGCAGGTTCTGGCGGAAACGACCCTGTTTGCCCTTGAGCATGTCAGAGAGGCTCTTGAGCTTGTGGTTGCCCGAACCGGCCACGGCGCGGCCACGGCGACCATTGTCGATCAAGGCATCGCAGGCTTCTTGCAGCATACGCTTTTCGTTGCGAATGATGATTTCAGGCGCCCCGAGTTCCAGCAGCCGCTTGAGGCGGTTGTTGCGGTTAATCACGCGCCGGTAGAGATCGTTCAGGTCGGACGTGGCGAAGCGGCCACCGTCGAGCTGCACCATCGGGCGTAATTCGGGGGGCAGCACCGGCAGCACCGTCAGGATCATCCACTCCGGCGAGGTATTGGATTCGCGGAAAGCTTCAACCACTTTCAGGCGTTTGGTGGCCTTTTTGCGTCGCTGGCCGACAGTCGAGCCGATCTCGTGGCGCAGTTCAGCCGAGAGCTTGTCCAGGTTAATGTCCGCGATCAGTTCGCGCACGGCTTCAGCACC
>VBFM01000477.1:1827-4777 GCA_005882595.1 Chloroflexota bacterium | reverse complement strand
CTTCCCATAAATGCTATACTTTTTGGAAGTATACTACTTTTATTCACAGGAGGAAGGACTATGCATGTAGCACAAAGTGGCATCTTCGCACTGGGGACCGGCTCGCACTCCTATCTAGAGTTCGATCTGCATGCGCGTGGTGATCCCCTCACATTGGTTCAGGTGATTGCCAGTCTGGGGGAACCACGCATGACGACCGGAGGAGTGAACCTGGTGGTCGGCTTCAGGCCGACGTTGTGGGCGCATGTTGCTCCTGGGGAGATGCCAGCAGGAGTGATGGACTTCGATCAGGAAGTGCGTGGTGTCGATGGGTACACGATGCCCGCTACCCAGCATGACCTGTGGGTATGGGCGGCGGGCCATGCCTACCACAAGGTCTTCGATGTCGCACGAGAGGCGATTGCCGCCCTCGCCCCTATCGCGCGCCTTGCTGATGAAGTAGCAGGGTGGACCTACAAGGAGAGTCGGGACTTGACCGGCTTCATCGACGGAACCGAGAATCCTCCTCTCTCCGAGGCACCCGAGGTAGCATTGATTCCCGATGGGTCACCAGGCGCAGGTGGTAGCGTTGTCCTGATACAGAAGTGGATGCACGATGCCGTCGCTTTCGAGGCGCTCCCGGTTGAGGAGCAAGAGAAGGTCATCGGACGGACCAAAGTGACGAGTACCGAGCTAGCCGAGGAGGTACGCGGCGCCCAATCACATGTCTCTCGCACAGTGATCGAAGAGCACGGGGTAGAACAACATATCTTCCGCCGCAATACCCCTTTCGGGACGGCGACTTCGCATGGGACGATGTTTATCGGCTTCAGCTGCGACCAACGGCGCCTGGCGCGCATGCTCGCTCGTATGGCGGGAGCCGAGGACGGCATCCGCGACGCCCTGACCAGGTATACGACGGCTGTCAGTGGCTCCTATTACTTCGTCCCATCGGTCGAGGCGCTGCGCAGGTTTGCCTCCACGGACGACTGACGAAGCTGACTGGTAAGGAAACTCTGCATAGTGTATGATGAGTGTACGCCTTTTCGTTTTGTATCATGGCCAGGCGCGAGCGTGGCTCCCCTTTCCTGGCTCCCGCTCTTACATTCATATGTCTTCGTTAGAGGTCATCAATGAGGAGGAAATGACCATGAGCGTTACCACCCAGAAAACCCTTCCACAGGCCAATGGCGATTTCTACGCGATTAGTTCGACCCTGAGCGAGGAAGATCAGGCTTTGTTAGGCCGGGTAAGGGATTTCCTGGCGGCCGAGGTCACCCCTATTATCAACCAGTATTGGATCCGTGAGGAATTCCCGCATCACATCCTCCCTCAGATGGCAGAGCTTAATATCATGGGACTGAGCTATCAGGGCTATGAGTGCCCCGGCAAGAGCAATCTATTGGATGGGATGATGATGATGGAACTGGCGCAGGCGGATAGTTCCATCGCGACCTTTAGGGGCGTTCACAGTGGCCTGGCCATGGGGTCTATTTACCTGTGCGGCTCAGAAGAACAGAAACAACGCTGGTTGCCGTCAATGGCCCGCCTGGAGAAGATCGGCGCCTTCGGACTGACCGAGCCAGAGGTGGGTTCTGGGACCTCTCGTGGCTTAACCACCACCGCCCGGCGCGAAGGAGACACCTGGGTGCTCAACGGCCAGAAGAAATGGATCGGCAACGCCACCTTCAGTGATGTAACCGTCATCTGGGCACGTGATGTGGCCGACGACCAGGTGAAAGGCTTTCTGGTCGAGAAAGGCACACCTGGCTTCAAGCCAGAGAAACAGAAAAACAAAATCGCTTTGCGCGTGGTGCAGAATGCGCTCATCACGCTGGAGGACTGCCGCGTGCCGGAAGCCAATCGGCTGCAACAGGCAAACTCCTTTAAGGATGTTGCTGCCGTCTTACGCATGACGCGGGCGGGTGTGGCCTGGGAAGCGGTGGGCTGCGCGCGGGGAGCCTATGAGCTTTCCCTCAACTATGCCCAGGAGCGGGAGCAGTTTGGGCGCCCGATTGGTCGTTTCCAACTGGTGCAGGACCTGCTGGTGCGCATGCTGGGCAACATTACCGCCTGCGAGTGTATGGTGCTGCGCCTGTCACAGATGCAGGACGCGGGTAGCATGCAAGATGAACACGCCTCGCTGGCGAAAGCCTTCTGTACCGTGAAAATGCGCGAGACGGTGGGCTATGCCCGCGAACTGCTGGGAGGCAACGGCATTTCGCTGGACCACCAGGTGGGGCGCTTCGTGGCCGATGCCGAGGCGATTTACTCCTACGAGGGCACCCGCGAAATGAACACGCTCATTGTGGGCCGGGCCATCACCGGCTTCAGCGCATTTGTGTAAGTCGGCACTTATCCGTCCTGCCAACGAGACGATTACCTCTCCCCCGGAGAGGGTGGTCTCTACACTGCGTGTCAGGCAGGACGATAGGAGAAGGAGAAATTCCATGTTAAACCTTGCCATCCTGCTCGATGATAGTGCGCGCGAGGTGCCCGGGCGCACCGCCATCAACTGTGAAGGAACCAGGCTCTCGTATGCAGAGTTGCTGGCAGCCGCCAACCAGGTCGCCAATTGCCTGGCGCAGGCGGGCATCCGCAAAGGGGATAGCGTCGCCATCAGTTGCACCGATGTCCCGTACTTTCCGATCGTCTATTACGGCATTCTTAAAGCGGGAGGCGTGATCGTGCCCCTGAACGTTCTGCTCAAGCCACGCGAAATCGCCTACAACCTGCGTGACTCGAACGCCAGGGCCTATTTCTGCCTGGAAGGTGGGTCAGAGCTCCCGATCGGCCAGATGGGCTACACCGCTTTCCAGGAGGTGGAGAGCTGCCAGTTCTTCTTCCTGATGACCAACAAGCCTGGATCACCCTCGCCTATCGCAGGCGCGACAACGCTGAGCGAGCTGATGCATGACCAACCGGCTACCTTCGAGATGGCCGCGACGAGTCCTGATGATACCGCCGTCAT
>VBFM01000477.1:0-1821 GCA_005882595.1 Chloroflexota bacterium | reverse complement strand
CCACGGGCAAACCCAAAGGGGCCGAACTGACCCACCTGAATATGCTACTCAACGCCCGCCTCTCCGACATGATGTACCCGAGAGCCGACCACGATGTGCACCTGATCACCTTGCCGCTGTTCCACTCCTTTGGACAGACGGTGCAGATGAACGCGGGCATCTACAACCGGGCCACCCTGGTGTTGATGCCGCGCTTTAGTCCCGATGCGGCCCTGCGCCTGATGGAGGAAGAGCACATCACCTTTTTCGCGGGCGTGCCGACGATGTACTGGGCTCTGCTCAACTACCCGAAGGCCGACCAATACGACTTGCAGAAAATTGCCCGCAACCGCGCATCACTATCTCTGGTGGGGCGGCCATGCCGGTGGAGGTGATGCGGGCCTTTAACGAGAAGTTCAACGTCAAAATCCTGGAGGGATATGGCCTCTCTGAAACCAGCCCCGTTGCCGTTTTCAATCGCCTGGACCGCGAAGCCAGGCCTGGATCGATCGGTTTTCCCGTCTGGGGCGTCGAGGTGCGCCTGGTCGATAGGGACGACCGGGAAGTGGGCATCAACGAAGTAGGGGAGATCGCGATCCGGGGGCACAATGTGATGAAAGGCTATTACCAACGTCCAGAAGCCACCGCCGAAGCCATTCGCGACGGCTGGTTCCATACCGGCGACCTCGCACGGCGTGACGAGGACGGCTATATCTACATCGTCGACCGGGTAAAGGACATGATTATTCGCGGCGGCTTCAACGTCTACCCGCGCGAAATCGAAGAAGTGCTGATGACCCACCCGGCAGTCAGCCTGGCTGCTGTCGTCGGCGTGTCTCACGACCGCCACGGGGAGGAGGTCAAAGCCTTCGTTATTCTCAACGAGGGTGCGACCATCACAGAAGTCGAACTGGTGGCCTGGTCGAAACAGAACATGGCCGATTACAAGTACCCGCGCGTCATCGAGTTCCGCGCGGCGCTGCCGATGAATGCAACGGGGAAAGTCTTGAAGAGCGAACTGCGCTAGCAACAAGAAAGGAAGGCGGCTCCAATGCGGAGCCGGTGGAAACGATGAGTTTCTAGTGGCTTCTGAGGCCAGCTCACGGCTCAACCTGAATGGAAACTCACGCCGATTGTTGCCGAAATCACCTGGCAGGCTGGAGAAACTCATCCATGGATTTCGGCCTCAGAAGCCTTCCCCAAACCTTCCTCACTGAGTGTGGACCCGCATGGAGCGTATCCAACATCCGTAAGTATACTGGTGAAACCTCGGAAGGTCACTGTTCATTAGTTTTCTTGTCAGTTCACATCACTTCATAGTCCGCCGGATCACGCGGAAGGAGACCACGCTTGAACAGATCCCTATATGGTGAGCGAGACTATGCTTTCGGTCAGCTGATGCTGACCCTGCGCACCAACATCGGCCTGACGCAAGCGGGACTGGGCGACCGTCTTGGCGTCTCCCGGCGCGCGGTGGCAGAGTGGGAGGCAGGCCTCAGCTACCCCAAAGCTGAACGCCTCAAACAGCTCATTACCCTGGGGGTGCGAGCCTCGGCCTTTCCCGCCGGGCGCGAGGAAGAGGAGATCCGCGCGTTCTGGCGTGCGGCGCACCAGAAGGTACTGCTGGATGAAGCCTGGCTCCACGACCTGGTCGGCACTCCTGCGCCCGTCCAGCTTTTCCCGCAGATCGAGACGCCGGTTACCCAGGCTGGAGAGGAGCCCGCAGCCTTCCCGCGCGTCGATTGGGTGGGAGCGCTGGACGTGAGCCACTTTGCAGGTCGCGAGGTGGAAGTGGCCGAACTCTCCCAATGGATCGTGCAGGAGCGCTGCCGCATGGTGACG
>VBFM01000048.1:12529-13179 GCA_005882595.1 Chloroflexota bacterium | reverse complement strand
GAAAATCTCCTCGATGTGGTGGAAGTACGCATGGTAGGGCATGCCTTTGAACATATGCACGGCGATATAGGCCGATTCGCGCTGGTAGGCCGGGCTGAGCCAGATATCGTCGCTATGCACGAAACGGCATTCTAAGGGGAAGTTCACCGCGAACTGGTGCCGCTCGATGCACTCCTGAATCTCGTTGATGACCGCGCTTGTATGCTCCGCCGGGATGTTGTACTCCATCTCCTGGAAGCGCACCATGCGTGGCGTTGAGAAGAGGCGGTGACTATAGTTGATCTCTTCGACGTTGGCGATGGAACTGGCGGAAATGCGGCATACGCTCTTGCTGAGGCGAGGAATGGCGCGGCTCGACGCACAGAGCAGCCAGTAGACCCAGTTCTCCAGCACAATCTTGTTGAAGTTTCCCCATAAGGTATTCTTGCTCGGTGGATCGCCTGTCTCATTGAGGAATTTGGCCTGTACCCATTCGGTATAGGGCAACCAGAAAAATTCAAAATGCGCGTTCTCGCGCTTATATTGCTCCAGGTTGGCCAGGCAATCGGCCAACCTTTTGCGATACCCCTGGTAATGCAGGCGTTTGGCAGGAACTACGCGCAGCTTCACCTTGGCGATCACGCCCAGCGTTCCTAGTGACACCTGTGCGG
>VBFM01000048.1:11915-12359 GCA_005882595.1 Chloroflexota bacterium | reverse complement strand
ATCCGCGCGCAAAAAGGGTATCGCCCAATAGCTTCAGTTTCGTGCCACCCAGCACCGTCGCGACCCCGCGCTCGATATCAATCGACTCGATGCCCTGCAGGTTATCTAGCGACATCAGCACATCATCGGTCTGCACCAACGGTGTGAACGAGTGCCCAGAACCAACTACGCGCACATGACGACCATCTCGCGCATATGTGCTAATGCGCTGCACGAGTTCGTTAAGACTGCCAGGCATGGCAATCTGTCGCGACGTCCCCTGCACCGAGCCTGACCAGTTCTGCCAGCGCTCACCCTGCAATATACTCAAGGTTATACTCCTTACAATTCCTGGTTACTATAGACAGTGGCTATATGAAGCATTGACCGTCGCCCCGGTAGGTCGTCACCTCGTCTACGATGGCTCCGTTTGCAACAAGGAGGAGGTGTGTAAAGCGTTCACAG
>VBFM01000048.1:7455-11860 GCA_005882595.1 Chloroflexota bacterium | reverse complement strand
CATAGCGAATGGGAGTCTGCACCTCGCCCGCCCCCTCGAGCGAAATCAGTTTCGCGCCCTGCGGCAGATAGGGCTGCGGCTGCTTTTCCGGGCCAACGGAGCCAGAGGCGATGTAGCCTCCGCCCAGGCAGGTATAGATCGATGGACGTGGTCGGCGCACGATCTCGATGACAAACCCAGCGGCTGGTTGGTAGCGAAAATCACGATAGTTATCGAACAGGGCCGGAGCATAAAAGCCCGAACCAACCGTAATTTCCGTCACGGCATCCTCTTTACGCGTCGTTGCCATACTCCCTGTTCCGCCGCCGTTGATGAAACGGGGAAAGAGTCCATAGGACTTGACCAGTTTAACGATGGCGGCGCGGCGTTCAGCAACTTCGCGTACCGAGCGACGCTTCAGCCTTTGCACAATGGCGTTTTTTGCCATGTGACCTGGGAAGTTATCCCCCAAGCCGGCGATTTGCGCCTCGTAGCCCATCAGACCGTCAAGCAAGACATGCGATGATGCCGTAATGCGCTCGATAACTGGCTGCGCCTGCTCAGGAGTGCGCACGGGGGAACGCCATACACCGAAATGCAGGCGCGGTATGTCCATCGACATGTCAATTTCGAGACAGAGGGGCAGGCGAACTCCGTGACTGCTGGCTATGGCTTCGACCCGCTCCACGTGCTCGACGCTGTCAACCATCAAGGTGATCTGCGCGCCACCGGCAGTCGCGCGCGCCACCGCCGCGATATCCTGCTCATTCCAGGCTGGATAGCCGATCAGCAAATCCCTGAAACCCTGGGAGGCCAGGTAAACGGCCTCCGGGGCAGAATAGCTCATGATGCCCTGAAAACACGCGTCGGAGGCGAAAATACGCCGCAGGACGGCCACGCTGCGCAGCGACTTGGAAGCCAGGCGCACCTGCTTTCCCTCAGCGCGCGCTAGTACCTGGCGAATATTCTGATCTAGCAGGTCAAGATCGAGATAGGCAAACGGCATGGGTCGACCACGAAAGATTCCCTGGTAGTAGGCATAGTCGCGCTTGCGCTCATGTAAAGGTGTGGAGGTCATGTTAAGCCCTATTCAAGACGGGAATCTCTCTCCGGATCTCAAAGCGCAACAAGCGGTACGCCTGGCGAATAGCTTCCTCCACCTCCTCGGGCGTTTTGCCCCGCGCAAAGATAAAGCCGAGGTAGCTCGCTCCTTCGGGCAAAGGGACCAGCGCATAGTTCAATTTCGCTGTTATCTCGATTCCTGTTATCAGCGGCACCCGCCGGGCCTCCTCGACGCCATGTACCCCTTTGAGGATGCCTGCCGATGGAATAGGGATCATCATGACCCCCGCGGCGCTGTCCTCGCGTTCGACTGTGGCTATTTCCTCACCGGTGGCATGGCGCAGGATCAGTTCTTCCAGGCACATACCGGAGCCAAATTCCAGGACGGTTGAGCAGAGGCCGCCAATGGAACGCCCGGCGATTTCCAGCATCCAGGGGCCCTGCTCGTTGACGCGCAGTTCAGCATGTACGGGCCCCTCTTGCAGTCCCAGCGACCCGGCAGCGATGGAGACGCACCGCGCGATGTCCTCCTGCATATTCGCGGGTAAACGCGAGGGCGTGATGTAGATCGTCTCCTCAAAAAAGGGGCCATCCAGTGGATCGGGTTTATCAAACAGGGCCAGCACCTTTAATTGGCCACGCGTAAGCAGCCCTTCAAGGGCAACCTCGAAACCTGGAATGAAGTCTTCTACCAGGAAGAAGGTTGCCTCTTCGGCATTGCCCTCCGCCAGCAACAAGCGTTTCAGGCGTGAAAAGGCCGCGATAAATTCGGCGGGATTATTCGCGCGTATCACGCCGCGACTCCCTGAGAGGCGTAAGGGTTTCAGCACGCAGGGATATTCGACCTGCCCGGCAATCTCGGCGGGATCATCGCTCAACAAGAACGGGCGAAAGATGGGGCAGGGCGCGCCTCCTTTCGACATGAGCGTGCGCATCAAAAGTTTGTCGCGAGCTGCCTCAGCGGATTGTGGTGAGTTGTGCGCCAATCCAAGAGCGGCGCTGGCACGCGCGGCAAGTTCACTCGCGCTGTCATCTAGCGAGAGGATCGCATGCATGGGATGCTCTCCGGCAAACTCGACGATGTTCTTTATAGAGGTCTCCGGGTCGGCGAAATCCAGACCCAGGGGTACATGCCAGTATTCGGAGAGCGTCTCGGGCAGATCAATCCCCACTACAACGGCAAGATCGAGCTTCTTTGCCGCACTTAAAAAGGCTCCTGCGCGATAGGTGGCGGGAGACATCAATAAGAGTACGCGCTTCTGTTCGTTTGTGTTATCCATATAACTTTCATAGTTCTCGTTGCAGGTGAGAGCCTGTCTTTCTACAGATCATATCATATGTGGGAACGGACTGGATTTCTTCAGGTTGAGGGACATGTTGGGAGCGAAATCAGGTTTCTTTATAGATGTGATAATATAGGGAGGGTATCACCTACAAACGAGTATGCAAGCGTTCAAAGCCTGGCAATAATGGGCACATGGAAGTTGGAGGAGCATAGTATGAGTAACTCAGCCTCGATGAATGACCTCTGGTACATCGTCCTGCACGGGGGCGACGATGGTATCGGGGATAATATCTGGAGCTATGACACCGCAGGAAACCTCGTCTCCGACGGGGTACTTGAGACGAGCCAGGTACATCTCCAGGAATTGCGCGGTTTTGCTGTATCAATGCTTACAAGGAGGACAGCGCGATCTTGCATTTCGGCCCGGCCAAGGATAGGCAGACGCCCCGCCAATTCCTGGGCGTGTTCACCAGTACAAAGACCAGCCCGGGTCTGAAGCATCCCTTTAATCTAATTATGGGTCCAGATGGGAACATCTACGCATCCAACCAGGATACAAACGCGGTAACCCGCTATTATGGCCCAGGCTCGTCTCACGTTCCAGGTACCCCAATGCCGCCGCCAAAGCCCGACTATCCCCTTGACATCTTTCTCCAATCCGCCAGAGTGGTTCCAACCGGGGTAAAGGAGATCCGTGATATTCTATTCGGGCCTGACGGCTGCCTGTATGTAGCGGATGAGGACCGCAATGAAGTACGCCAATACGACGGGAAGAACGGTGAGTATCTCCATACCATTACCAATCAGAACGACGGACTGGACGCTCCCGTACACCTGCTAATCAGCCCGGACCAGGCGCACCTGTACATTGGCAGTTCGCAGAACGATAAGGTGTTTCGCTATCACTTCAGCACTGGCCATGTGAAGACTTTTGTGCATTCAGGCGACGGTGGTCTGAAGGCAACGGGAGGGATGGCGTTCGACAACGACGGCTGGTTCTACGTGGTCAGCCGCTTAACTAATCAGATTCTGCCACGAAGCTGACCGATCAACTCCTCGCCTGTAGATGACAGCCGAGCGAGGGTGCGGCGGCGATTAGCGGGGTCCTCGGCCCGATCGGCTCAGGTTTGTCTCGTTTCTATAGAGGCATCTGTAAAAGGGGTGACATTCTGTGCATTTTGTACTAATGCGTTTAGGTCTTCAGGTATCGCTGCTGTTGTACGAGTTGTGATAGAGCGCACTGCTGCTATGTCGAGTTTTGGCCGACGGCCTGCCGTGAGTAATCCATTTGTCTCCTGTTCTGTGTCGGTCAGTTGTGTATAGCAGAAACCTGCAATGGCAGGACTTTTCACAATGGCATCGATCAACTCCTCGTATTTTTTGAGGAAGGCCTCGCTGTCCGCCACAGTACCATAACCGAACCAGGGCTGATTGGCATCTGGTCGATAGCCGATGCCGCCGCACTCGGTCAACATGATCGGTTCACCTTCGCGACGATGACCCGGAAGAATCACAGCATGATCGGAAGGCTGCACTTCATGCAACGTCTTCTCTACCGCTTGCGCACTGCCATAACGTTCGCATATAGTCGAGCCATTGAAGGTGTAGTCGTGGATGCCATAGATATCGCTGACAAGATGTTCCCAGCCATCATTCCCAATAGTTGGGCGTGTGGTATCGATGGCTTTAGTCAGATGGTAGATTGCCTGTACGTAATGACGCTGAGCTGGATCTCGCGCAAGATTAGACACGCCCCAGCTCTCGTTGAACGGTACCCAGGCCACAATGCAAGGATGGTTGTAATTGCGTTCCAGTACCGCCAGCCATTCGCGAGTAAGCCTCTGTATCGCCTTGGGAGAGAAGATATATGCATTGGCCATCTCACCCCAAACTAGCAAACCGAGGCGGTCACACCAATAGAGAAAGCGTGGGTCTTCGACTTTCTGGTGAATGCGCACTCCGTTGAAACCTAATGCCTTGATCAATTCTACCTCGCGGCGCAGCGCCTCATCGCCTGGAGCAGCCAGGTGCGATTGGGGCCAGTAGCCTTGCTCCAGCACCATCCGCAGGTAGTAGGGA
>VBFM01000048.1:0-7254 GCA_005882595.1 Chloroflexota bacterium | reverse complement strand
TCATTCCCACGCTGGCTAAGACGTACACGGATTTGGACTGAAGTATTGTCCTGCCGTTGGAGCGAGATGGTCATCGAGAGCAACCCTTGATCCAGGTCAGGTACCCAACGTACTTGTGTGATATGCGTAGCAGAAACTGGTTCAAGCCAGATGGGTTGCCAGATGCCTGTCGTGCGATGATACCAGATAGTGTGAGGATGCTCCTGCCAATCTTGTTTGCCACGAGGTTGTGTCAAATCTAGCGGCATATCCTCGGCACGTATGACGACAACCTGTTCACCTTCTGGTCGAAGCACCGACGTGATATCAGCAGTAAAAGGGGTCTGTCCGCCTTCATGTACTGCAACAAGCTGGCCGTTTACCCATACCTGGGTGGAGTAGTCCACAGCTCCACAGTGCAGCAGTAGCCTCTTGCTGGCATACTCATCCGGTACCTGGAACGTACGCCGGTACCAAACGATAGGATGAAAATTGGTGTCACCAATGCCACTTGCGGCAGATTCTGGCGGAAAAGGTACCTGTATGGTGCGCGTGAATACATCTTCTCTTTCCTGCCACTTCTCGTCTTGACCACAATTCGTGTCATCGTAGGTAAAGCCCCAAGTGCCTCCGAGATCTAGCCATTGTGCACGGCTAAGTTGAGGGCGGGGATGGATGGTCTCGCTCTTTTCTTGCATAATCCTGCTCTATCCTTGTATCTCTATGACCGGAAGGAAAATGGTAGGCTTCTACTTTTATCCATTTTACCTCGTACTCCTCTAGATGGCGAGGGAGCGCATCATCAAGAGGCGCAGGAAGGGCGGGATGTTCGTTACCTCAAGAACGTTGTAGGCTGGACACGGCCAGGTGTATTCTTTTGTTGCAACTCACGATGCGATATATCGTATATAGGAATAGGACGATATATCGGATTGTTCTAAAGAGTAGAATGATCTATCACATCGTTCACAAAATAAGTACGAACTGTGGTGACAATGTTCGACGCACTAGCTAACGCGATGACACGTTGCCAGGAGCAGAACGTGTTGCCACGATACTGAGATTACATAAAGAGAAAGAGAGGATTCCCATGTTTTGGGGATTTGGACACGGTCTTTGGCTCCTGCTGCCACTGTTGTTCCTGGGCCGTTTCTTCTGGATCATCATCCTGGCGCTCCTCATCGGGAGCTTGATACGCCGCTTCAGCTACAGACGCTGGCAGGCGCCTTACTACCCTTATGGCACACCGCCGATGAGCACACCGCCTGTGCAGCCGTCCGCCCTGGATATACTCCGCCAGAGATATGCGCGAGGTGAGATCGATGCAGTCACCTTCGACCAGATGCGTGAGCGGCTAGAGGCCGCAGGTGAGCCGAGGCAGCAGTAGTATTGCTGGAGGCTTCGGTAGGCGTTCCCTCCTGTGAGGCGCATGGCGATGGAACGCAACAACCATAGAGAGAGGCAGTAATTTCTTTTCGCCCAAAGGTGAGAAGAAATTGCTGCCTCTCTCGCTATATGCTCCTCTTTTTCAGCGAAGAAGAGCCTGTGTCATCGCTGTAACTCCAGTACTTTCTTTTCAACGTCGATGCCCATCAGCCGAGCCAGGTTGCCACCCAGGATTTTCTTTTTGGCCTGCGTGGTGAGCTGCGGGTAGCCGTAACCTGTTACCAGGTCTTCAGGGAGTTCGAACTTCCAGAAGGCATCCAGCGCCCAGCGCGGGTGCCAGATGGGTGTTTCACCGCCGTACATGATTTTATCTTCACCACACCAGAACATCAATTTGCCCATGTTTTCAGCGAAGACGCGCGGGGCGCGTACGATGAAATTCAGTGTGGCGGCAATTGAGGCGTACAGGTTAGGGTAGCGCACCAGTTGCCAGCAGATCTCGTCGATGAAGGGCAGGCCGACGTGGAAGATGATGAAGTTGATGTCGGGGAAGTTGGCAGCGGCCCCGTCCATGTCCCAGGCCTGCGTATGCTCGATGGGCTGGGGGCCAAGCGGCACGCCTTTATGTACGCCGATGGTGGTCACGCCCAGTTCGAGGGCTTTTTCAAATACGGGGTAAGCGACGCGCGGATCGTCCATGCGCCATGGGAATGGCTCGCCGTAGTCGTAGCGCACGTTGTAGAACTTGAAGGCTTTCGCGCCATATTCTTTCACCTGGCGCTCCATCAGGTCGAGCGCCTTCTTGCCCTCCAAAGGGTTGACACTTCCCCAGAAGACGGCGCGGTCTGGGTATTTCTGCGCCATCGCTGCGCACTTCTCCCACTGCGACAGGCCGTCGTAGAAGAGGTCGGTGAGCGGCAGGGGTTGTGCGACAATCATATCGGTACCCGATTCCTCGAAGACCATCTGCGCGATTTCGTCGATGTTCCATTCACGCAAGAATTCTTCGGGGCTGAGGATGCGCTCTCCTGGAGGGGATAGCACCTGGTGGAAGGCGTAGAGGTGATTGATGAACATCTGGCCGGGCTTGCCAAAAGCGTTAGCCATGTCAAAATTAAAGACGTGACAGACACAATCAAATACAAAGGCGTCGTTGTCCAGCAGGTTGTACTCCTCTCGTACATTTCAGGAAATAGACTACTGCGAGGCGTGCGCCTCTTTTGCTTCCCGCTCCAGGCGGCGCTGTCGCAACGGCAGCAACTGGGCCATTGGCAGGGTGAGTTTCTGGCGTGCACTTTCGCTCATACGCTCAGGCGTCCAGACAGTATTCCAGACGATTTCGGTGTCCACTTCACCAACGCCCTCGATGGCATGGAGATGTTGATCGATCATCTGCAAGAGATGGGTTGAGAAAGGACACCAGCCGGAGGTCAGCAGCAGTTCAACGCGCACATCATGCCCGTTATCGGCCACATTCACTCCTTGAATCAACCCCATTTCGACCACGCTAACGGCGCGCTCCTTACAGCAGGGGTCGTAGCAGGTTTGCAACACCTCCATTACCTGCTCCGTGGTAACGCGCGGATCTTCACGTTCGGGCAAAGGACTCTCCTTTCAGTTTGCGGATTTGGAAGAACGACATACGAAATGACGATCACACTTACGAGTGTTGACGCACAAGGATACACCACCGCCAGCGGGGGCTGGACAATGCGTCGTCCTTATAGTTGATAGGCAGGAGCCAGGCGTAATTCAGCGCGAGCATAGTTGGCTGCACGCGTAACCTGGGCAATGAGCCACTCGACGCGCTTCGCAAAAACCTCGCCGCTAAAAGAGATAGCCAGTCCTGCCACTACCTCCCCTTTCGGGGCAAAGATGGGAGCCGCGATACAGTAGGTGTCAGCCGAGAATTCTTCTTTGTCGATGCTGTACCCCTGGCGGACGATATCGTTCAGTTCTTCCTGGAATCTGAGTCGTTGTACGATGGTATTGGGGCCGATGGAGGTCAAAGGATGTACATCGAGGTATCTGTCAACAAAAGCCGGGTCGCTGTACGCCAGCAATACCTTCCCCAAAGCGTGGCAGTGGGCCGGTCCCTGATATCCGACATAGAGTCCTGTGACCTTGGGAGCCCGGGGCGCTTCTACGATGGCCAGGAGCAAGACCTCCCCGAAACGCCAGCTGCTCAGATACGATGGTTCCTGCGTTTGTTCGGTCAGGCGATACATCATCGCACGCAATTGCCCAACAAGCCACGAGGCGCTCCATCCCGGCGGCCAATCGGTATCTTCTACCTGGTCCGCCGTCTCTTGAGCAGCCACCCCCTGCACAAATGCATTGTTCAGATAAGGGATCTGCGGACCTAAGAAGTAGATTTGCTGATGCGGAGGACGGTCAAGATAGCCGCTCACAACCAGGGTATTCAGTAAGTGGTAGCATGTGCTGATATTCAGATCGAGCGCAGCGCTGATCTGGCGCACCGTAAGCCCGCGCGGATGCTCGGCAACAAGACTCAGCACCCGCAAGGCACGTTGCACCGTTTGCAGCACATCGCCCTTTACATCAGGAGTAAGCGAATTGAACCCCTCGATATGAAGCTCGCGCGCCATAGGCAATTTCCCCCTACATGCGGGTGTGTCGCATGTAATCAGCACGGGTGAAAACAAACGAGTATCGCTCCTATGCCAAGTATAATTTTGAGTTGACGAAAGTACAAGGGGGCGATTTCTCTATTTGAAATGCTGAGGACTCACCTCTTTGGTGATTTTTTTGTGGATGTGCATAGAATACCTATCACTTGGCAAGTAAGCTGAAGTACTTTCACAGGCGGCTTGACTCGATGTTAGCCGCAAGCTGACATCGGGCTTGACATCGAGTCACCTCAAAACTTCTTCCTAAAATTTCACGTCGCCAGCGTCTATCCATGTGGTTGATACACGAGAATCGTATATAAAACTCACTGAGGGCTTGATTCAAGGATTAAGAGAGGGAAGAGATGGACGAACTTCAGACTTTGCAAAGCCGGGTGGATGCCATACTGCGGGTCCCCCACTCCCGGCCTCCTGTGCATACGGCTCAGTCGTTCACAGAGAAAGTCGCGGCGACACCTCCTACAAGTTTTTCACCGTTTGATCCTGCGCAGGCACAACAGGCTAATATGCTTGCGCGCAGGTTTGTGCGCCTGGCTGACTCAGCAGAGGGGACGGCAGGCTTGCAAGCGGTTCTCGACGAGGCTGAAAAAGCCGGAGCCATAGAGAATCCCGAACTCGTGAGATATGCGCTCATGCTGTTCATTACCCATCATCCTCTCGGCAATCAGCTGAAGATCAAGCCGCTTGAGAAGCGTGCGCCACAGCTGGTGCTGCCGAGTAAGCGACCAGCGGTTCCTTTGCGGGTAGAAGCAAGAGTAGCTAGGACAGCCATGGTTGAGACGACCGAAGCTACAACAACCATGGTTGAGGCAACCGTGGCTGAGGCAACTGTCACTGCCGCTGTAACTCCTTCAGAAGCGTTACTCAACTGGTTTCGCGAGGACCCGAAGGCCAATGAACATCACGAACACTGGCACCTGGTTTACCCTTTCAACGGCGATCCAGTCACGGGGATGACCAGGGACCGGCAGGGCGAACTCTTTTTATACATGCACGAGCAGATGATCGCCCGCTATAACGCGGAACGCCTCGCTGTGGGTTTGGATCCCGTCGTACCATTTCCGTCGCTTGACGATTATAGTGAGCTGATTGCAGATGGCTATACCCCCGACCCGAATCTCGTAGAGGGACAAACTCCACAGGGACAACTCTTTCCTTTCTCGAGCAGACCGGCGGGAACCCAGTTCGCGGATCTGGGCCGGCCAACACGGCCTGCTTACAGGGTTGCAGACCTGAAACGCAGTGGAGATAAACTGCGCCAGGTAGCACAGAGCGGGACCTTCCAGGATGGAACGCCAGTCACGGCCAACTTGTTAGGTGCCACCATGGAGGCAACCATCGACTCGGTCTCAGCTACCGGTGATGGGAACGCGCCTCCCCTGACCAGCTTTTACGGGAACCATCACAACTTTGGGCACGTCTTCCTGGCCAATGTCAACGACCCGCGGGACTTCCCCAGCGATGTGCCTGGCGTTATGAATACTCCGGTCACCGCCATCCGTGATCCGATCTTCTTCCGCTGGCACAAACATATCGATGACATTTCCTTCCTCTGGCAGCAGCAGCAGCCTCCGAACGATTTTTCGGATGCGCCACCGGTCCTGGTGCGCAAGTAGCTCGGTGGGGCCTCAACCGAACACCGTAGCCCCGATATTATACTCTGCTTCAAGGATGCCGCGCTTCCTCTTGTGCCAGACGACTCGGATGCCTCCTGGCAGGCATTTGGGCAGACCACCTTCGGCGGTGCGAACTGGAACACGGATTTCTCGACGAGCAATACGACGACCGGGGAACTGCAGACCACCATGCACCAGTGGCAGTTTGTCTTCACCGAGGGCAATAACCAGACAGAAACAATTTCGTACCTGTACCCCAGGGAGTTCTTCTACTTTCTGCGCGTCGAGAACCAGTTGAATCAGGACAAAGACGTGACCGTGCGCATCTTCCTTGCGCCAACCGGGTTCTATTCGGGAATCGCGGAAGTGTCGGAGGATCGGCGCATGTGGATCGAGCTCGACAAGTTCCGGCACACGCTGCCAGCATCGGCCAGGACGGTTATCTTCAGGCGCGCCGAGTCCTCATCGGTGATCCGCAGGCCAGCCGTGAAAAATTTCGGGACGATTACGATGCCCAATCCGCAGGCTGATGCTGATGCTGATCGTGGCGATGTTTCCTGTGATTGCGGGTGGCCTTACAATCTGCTGCTCCCACGAGGCACAGCCGCAGGGATGAACTTCCGCCTGCTGGTCATGGTGACGGACTGGGCCATCGACCAGGTGCCCGATGATTCGACCTGCGGGTCAATGAGCTACTGCGGCGCCAAGGATAAATATCCCGACAGCCGGGGTATGGGCTATCCTTTCAACTTGCCATTTCCCGCGGGCCAGACAATAGCACAGACGATCGCGGCGCAAAAGAATATGGCAGCACGAGATATTACGATCAGATTGGTGGATGCGGTACCAGGGTAGCTAAGGGACAAGGCTGACAGTCGATCTATAAAGAAGTCTCTTTTCTCAGGAAACGGATAGAAATTTGTAAACAAAAAGGGAAAGCCGTGGCCAAAGTTCTGTTCTTCAACCTTCCCGTCCATGGTCATATGAATCCAACGCTGCCATTGGTCGCGGAACTGGTCCAGCGTGGTGAACAGGTCATTTATTATGCTTCGGAGGCATTCCGTCCTGCCATCGAGCAGGCGGGAGCCACCTTTCGCGGTATCGATGCCTTCTTTAACGAACGGACCCCTGTCGACGAGAACCTGGTGCGCTTCGGCTACACACTGCTGCGAGCAACGCAAGAGATCATCCCCGCCATTCTCTCAGAGGTGAGAGCCGACCAACCGGACTACATTCTCTACGACTCGCTCTGCGTCTGGGGCAAGTGCATCGCTCAGATTTTGCAGGTGCCAGCGATTGCCTCTGTGACCTCAATCGTCAGGCTACGCTCGTCTCTGCATCCCAAAGTGCTTGCCAGCCTTCCAGCAGCCATGCCTTATCTGATGCAGATGTTTCTTGAAGGGCGCAAAGAACTGACACAATTCCGTGCGGTCGCCAAACAACTGCATGAGACGTACCACATTCCCAGGCCGCAGCTCGCCGAAGTCTATACGAGTCTGGCCGAACTCAACATTGTCTACACGACCACACAGCTTCAAATCTACGGCCATGCCTTCGATGACACCTTCAAATTCGTCGGACCCTCCATAGGTCTCCATGCGCCGGCCCCCTCGTTCCCGTTT
>VBFM01000047.1:0-10786 GCA_005882595.1 Chloroflexota bacterium | reverse complement strand
CGAAGGTACGGGGTCAATTTGCCGAGTTCCTTGACAGAGGTTGGCTCGTTCACCTGGGGAGATTTCTCCCTGCCTACCGGTGTCGGTGTGCGGTACGGGCAGAGCTGCATCTAGTTAGAGGCTTTTCTTGGCGGCGTAGGTGCCAGTGACTTCCGTCTGCTTGCGCAGACTCGTCTCAATCTTCATGCTGTCGGAAACCGGGATTTGCCTCGGTCTCGCACTTCAGATTGAAAGCCTATCCTGTCCATTCGATAGGTTCACTTTCCTTACCGCGTCCCCTCTTCACTTTTCACGATACGCTCTGGCGCAGGAATTTCAGACCTGCTTTCCATCGCCTACGACTATAACGTCCTCGGCTTAGGACCCGACTCACCCTGGGACGACTGACGTTGCCCAGGAACCCTCAGGCTTTCGGTGTGCGTGGTTCGTACACGCATTACGCTACTCATTCCGGCATTCGCACTTCTCTCCGCTCCACCAGTCCTCACGGTCTGGCTTCTCTGCTAGAGAACGCTCCCCTACCATCCCCCTCATTTCTATTAAGAAGGATTCACAGCTTCGGTACGATGCTTGAGCCTCGATACGTTGTTGGTGCCCATACACTCGACCAGTGAGCTATTACGCACTCTTTCAATGATGGCTGCTTCTAAGCCAACATCCTGGCTGTTCTTGCGTACGGACGCCCTTGCACACTGAGCATCGATTTCGAGACCTTAGCTGGTGATCTGGGTTGTTTCCCTTTCGACGATGAAGCTTAGCCCCCATCGTCTCACTCACGGGTATGCGGTTCTGGCATTCGCAGTTTGCTTGAGTTCGGTAACCAGCACCTGGCCCCTAGCTCATGCAGCGCTCTACCTCCAGAACCTATCCCCCGTGGCTGTACCTCAATACATTTCGGGGAGAACCAGCTATCTCCATGTTCGGTTGGCATTTCACCTCTATCCACAAGTCCTCCCCCAGTTTTGCAACACTGGTGGGTGCGAGCCTCGACGACCTTTCACAGTCGCTTCACTCTGCTCATGGATAGCTCACATGGTTTCGGGTCGCATCGTCGCCACCGCTTGTTCGTCGCCTATTTCAGACTCGGTTTCCCTGTGGCTGCCCTCCTTTAACGGAGGTTAACCAGGCGACGACGATGCACTCGCCGGATCATTCTACAAAAGGCACGCCATCAGCCCTGACCTGCGCTGTGCAGGAGTGGCCTCTGACTGCTGGTGAGTACGTGGTTTCAGGGTCTGTTTCATCCCCCTTTCGGGGCGCTTTTCACCTTTCCCTCACGGTACTGGTTCACTATCGGTTACTGAAGGTATTGAGCCTTGGAGGGTGGTCCCCCCAGCTTCCCACAAACTCACCGGGGTTCGTGGTACTCAGGATACCAACTTGTGTGTCGTGCTCATCCTCTACTGGACTGTCGCCATCTGCGGTGGCGTTTTCCAACGCCTTCGAGTCAGCGCTTCACACCTGTGGTTGGTCCTACAACCCCGAGAATACTTCGGTATTCTCGGTTTGGGCTACTCCCGTTTCGCTCGCCACTACTACGGGAATCTCGTTTGATTTCTTCTCGTCGGGCTACTGAGATGTTTCAGTTCGCCCGCTGCCCTCCGTTCCTGCCTATGTGTTCAGCAGGCGGTATCCAGCCATCATGCTGGATGGGTTGCCCCATTCGGATACTCAGGGCTCATCGCTTGTATGCAGCTCCCCCTGAACGTTTCGCCGGTCTCCGCGTCCTTCATCGGCCTTCAGTACCAAGGCATCCACCTCGTACTCTATGTAGCTTGTTCTTGATTTGTGTTCCTCTGCTTCTCTCTTGCTCTACGGCAAAATTGAAGAAAGATTCTATTCAGTTGTTTATGTGCAGGTTGTCAGTCTCCCGACAACTGGAGAGTGGAAAACAGCCGCGCTGTTTTCTTTTGAAAGCAGGTCCTGTTCGACCTGGGAGTGGATTGACAATGTATGTCAATCGAAGCTCCCTAGAAAGGAGGTGATCCAGCCGCACCTTCCGGTACGGCTACCTTGTTACGACTTCACCCCAATCACCGACCTCGCCCTCGACGCCTGCCTCCTCACAAGGAGGTTAGCCCGGCGGCTTCAGGTGTTGCCGACTTTCGTGGTGTGACGGGCGGTGTGTACAAGACCCGGGAACGTATTCACCGTGTGTGCTGACTCACGGTTACTAGCAACTCCAACTTCATGCAGGCGGGTTGCAGCCTGCAATCCGAACTGGGGCCGAGTTTGTCAAGATTGGCTCCCCCTCGCGGGTTGGCTCCTCTTTGTCTCGGCCATTGTAGCGTGTGTGTCGCCCAGGATGTAAGGGCCGTGCTGACTTGACGTCATCCCCACCTTCCTCCACCTTTAGGTGGCAGTTTCGTTCGAGAAATTCAACAAACGATAGGGGTTGCGCTCGTTTTGGGACTTAACCCAACACCTCACGGCACGAGCTGACGACAGCCATGCAGCACCTGTGTATGCGTCCCTCGCGGGCACGCCTCTTTCGAGACGATGCACATACATGTCAATTCCTGGTAAGGTTCTTCGCGTCGCATCGAATTAAACCACACGCTCCGCTGCTTGTGCGGGTCCCCGTCAATTCCTTTGAGTTTTAACCTTGCGGTCGTACTCCCCAGGCGGACCACTTATCGCGTTGGCTGTGACACGGAAGGGGTCGATACCTCCCACGTCTAGTGGTCATCGTTTACGGCCAGGACTACCGGGGTATCTAATCCCGTTCGCTCCCCTGGCTTTCGCGTTTGAGCGTCAGAAACGAGCCAGGATACTGCCTTCGCCTTGGTGTTCTTCCAGATCTCTACGCATTTCACTGCTCCACCTGGAGTTCCATATCCCTCTCTCGCTCTCAAGTCCACCAGTTTTCAAAGGCCTTCACCGGTTAAGCCGGTGACTGTTGCTCTGAACTTAATGGACCGCCTGCACGCGCTTTACGCCCAGTAATTCCGGACAACGCTCGCCCCCTACGTATTACCGCGGCTGCTGGCACGTAGTTAGCCGGGGCTTATTCTTCGGGTACCGTCCGTTCTCTTCCCCGATAAAAGCAGTTTACGATCCGAAGACCTTCCTCCTGCACGCGGCGTTGCTCCGTCAGGCTTTCGCCCATTGCGGAAAATTCCTCACTGCTGCCTCCCGTAGGAGTCTGGGCCGTTCTCAATCCCAGTGTGGCTGCTCATCCTCTCAGACCAGCTACCGATCGTCGCCTTGGTAAGCTCTTACCCCACCAACTAGCTAATCGGGCGCAGGCTCATCCCCAGGCGCTTCGCTTACGCGAGGCTTTGCTCTCTCACGAGAGCGTATGCGGTATTGTCGGCGATTTCTCGCCGGTATTCCTCACCTGTGGGTAGATTGCCCACGTGTTACTCACCCGTCCGCCACTCCCTCTTCCTCCGAAGAAGAACAGGGCGTTCGACTTGCATGTGTTAGGCACGCCGCCAGCGTTTATCCTGAGCCAGGATCAAACTCGTCATTTCTGGCGTTTAGCACACCCTTTCAGCGAAAGGATGTACTTGAATTGACAGAAACTGCTTTTGCAAACAGTTGCTGTTCTGTTTTCCACTCTTCAATTGTCAAGGTACTTCGCGGCATGATAAACATGCCTCAAAACTGGGAAATAGTCGCGGTTCACGTCCTGAAGAAAGGACAGTGCGTTACGGGATTCGCTGTATCTTTGGGAAATACCTGAAGAGGTTTGCTTACCCATCTACGTCAACCACTTGATTGCCCCATGTACGCATCACCAACTCCACCTGGCACGACGGAGAGGATTTGCATCTTGCACCAGTTACAACACCCTGAAAAGGATTTTTATTCCATACCCGTGCGGGTTCTTCAGGAACTTTGTAACTCGTTACAATAGTTACAACACCCTGAAAGGGGATTTTATTCCGTACCCGTGCGGGTTTTTCAGGAGGCTTGTAACTTGTATAAATCAAAACACACTGCGTAGCCGATTTATTCCCTGGATACTCAGATTGACGAATTTCATTCAGACCAATCAGCTCGTGTTAGTAGCAAACCGCTATGCCTCAGAGCAGATTTCGTCGACAAGTTCGGATGTTCTACTCTTCAACTTTTTTTATCGCCAGCACGACGTTTGCCCCGCCGACACCACGTCCACCAAGCAGCACCGTTGACCCGACGAGGGTGCGTGCCTCTTTTTGCACCAGGTTCAACCTATAGTCAGGGTTGAGCTGCTCACAATTGATGGTCGGTGGGATCAGGCCGTGACGAAGCGCGAGCAGCGCGGTAATCGCGTCGATCGTTCCTGCGGCCCCGTAGCTATGACCGAGCATAGTACGAGGGACAGTGACAGGAAGCTGTTCGAGATTCTCCCCGAAAACCAGCTGTAATGCTTCTCCTTCTCCGTCATCAGAAGCGGGGAGAGCCCGTCCATCAAGGCTGAAGTAGGCAATATCCCGCGGGTCTACCTCCCCTTCTTGCATTGCCAACCGTATGGCACGAGCATAATGCCTGCCATCAGATGAAGGAGCTCTCAATCCATGAGCATCATTGGTCTGCCCAAAACCAACAATCTCCCCATAGATGGGCGCTCCTCGCTTCCGCGCGTGTTCGTAATCTTCCAGGATGCATATGCCTGCTCCCTCCCCCAGTATTAAACCGGCAGCGCGCCGGTCAAACGGACGATACGCATTGGGATCATCGCCCAGGACACAGTCACCGGTATGTGCAAACGTGAGAAGAACTGTAGGCTCGAGTAGATCTTCGCATCCCCCCGCGATAATCACATCCGCAGCTCCGCGTCGAATAGCCCTGTAAGCTAAGCCGAGGGCATCTAAACCACCTACCGCATCGTGTGTTGGTGTCTTACAATATCCCTGAATACCGTAGCGAATCGATGCCTGGCCAACATTGGCCACCTGGAGCCAGGCTATTGTCGTGTATGCACTCATGGCTCGGAGGCCGCGCGTGTACAAGCCCTGGAATTGTTGCAGCACATATTCCATCCCGCCAAGCGTACTGGCTATCACTGCCCCCACACGCTGCCTATTCTCGTCTGCCAACACTAATGCGGCATCCTGCACCGCCTCCTGGACGGCTGCCAGGGCATACTGAGTCGAGCGATCAGTACGGTTCGCCAGCTTTCGCTCGATGTAATCACCTATCACAAAGTCACTCACCTCTCCGGCTACGCTCATGAGCATATCGGCAGTAGAGAAGCGTGAAATGGGCCGTATTCCAGAGATACCCAGGCTCGTTGCATCCCAAAAGGCCTCTGTACCGATCCCATTGGCGGCTACCACGCCAAGCCCAGTGATTATGGCACGTCGCCCTGTCATAGTTCTGTCATCCTGTTTTTGAAAAACTTTACAATTGTCTATCTAACCAATCGTGTCGTGCGAGAATCAGGGCACTATTCACACCACCAAAGCCGCTGGAATGAGTGAGTGCTAAATTGACTATAGCTCGACGCGCTACATTGGGCACATAATCGAGATCGCAGCGCGGGTCAGGGTCTTCCTGATTGATAGTTGGTGGGATAATCTGATGCTCCAAGGTCAAGGCCGTCGCAATCGCTTCAATGGCACCCGCCGCACCTTGCGCGTGGCCAATCATCGACTTTATCGAGCTAATGGGAATGCGGTAGGCGTAATCGCCAAAGACGGCCTTATATGCCGCTGTTTCCGCCACCTCGTTGGGTGGCGTCGAGCTGCCGTGCGAATTGATGTAGTCGAGTTGCTCTTGCGCAATCCCCGCTTCGCGCAGTGCCTGCCTCAGCAATTGCGACAGCGGAACCCCATCTTCAGGGAGAGAGGTCATATGGTAGGAGTTACAATTAGAGGTGAAGGCGAGCACTTCAGCATAGATGTGCGCGCCGCGTGCCAGAGCCAGTTCTCGCTCCTCTAGAACCAGCACGCCTGCTCCCTCCGCCATGACAAAGCCATCGCGCGCTCCATCGTATGGACGCGATGCCCGCTCTGGTTCGTCATTGCGAGTACTTAACGCGCCGATGCAAGCAAATACAGTTATGCCCACATGGGTAATGGCAGAATCGGACCCACCTGCCAACACGCGATCGGCGTATCCCTCTGAAATGCTCCAGAATGCCTCCCCAATCGCGTCGGTCCCCGCCGAACATGCCGTTGTCAAGGCAAAACAAGGCCCATGCAGCTGGTGGTGATGAGCAATGGCAGCAGCAGAGGCGTGGGTCATAAGTGGTGTTGGAACAACAGAGACATTCTTTGTGAGGCGTGGGGGACGTGTTCCATGCTTCGTGTACTGTGCCCAGACTCTTTCTGCCCCTTCGACCGAGGCCATTGCCGAACCCATAGCGACGCCACTATGGTCGCGCTCTTCCTTGCTGAGCACATCTAGTAGTCCTGCGTCTTCCATAGCAAGATCGGATGCAGCAACAGCATACTGAGCCGCCCGGTCCAGCGATGTACATTCATCTTCAGTCAAACCCTGTGCTACAGGCCAGAAGCTGGTCACCTCCCCGGCAATCTGCACAGGCAGATGGCTGGCATCAAAGCGCGTGATGCGCCGGATACCAGAGCGACCAGAAATGCAGGCATTCCAGAAGTCCTCCTTCCCGATGCCATTCGGCGCTACAACTCCTAGCCCGGTAATGACTATTCGACGCTGCATGCTCTACTCCTCTATAAGATTCTTGGGTAAGTTCTTTCGTGGGGACCTGATTGATCATGCCTTTCCGATTGCCTGACAATTGCTTTATTATAATATATGCTGTGACGTTACAAGCACCTCCACAGGGTATCCCTATAGCAGGTTCCAATTGCATAGCAAGCTTTCTTTGGAATCTGGATACAATTATCAAGGAACGGGGAAAGTAATGCAGTTACCACACTGCCATCTCTTCACGCAAAAATGGATATTTCTCATATTGGAAAGATGCAACCTGTATGGTATAGTTTAACTATGAAAAAGGCCTACTCTAAACAGTACATCCTTGTAATAGTGATCGTTCCCTTTCTCGGTACTCTTCTGGCAATAGCATTGCTATGGCAACGCGCCGTCTACTGGTCCGATCTGGCACTCCTGGGAGCAATGTACGCGCTCACCGCCTTCGGCCTAACGGCGGGCTTCCACCGTATGTTGACGCATCGCAGTTTCCAGGCACATCCTGTGGTGAAGGGCATCTTGCTTGTGCTTGGTTCAATGGCAGTAGCAGGTCCACCCATTGAGTTTGCTGCCACGCACATCCGGCATCATGCGCTGTCGGATCGCGAGGGCGATCCCCATAGTCCGGCTGAAGGATTGTTTCATGCGCATCTTGGCTGGCTCTTCAAAGACCGCTTCGCCGACCCCCAGGTGTACTGCCACCATCTGCTCAAGGACGCGCTCGTGGTCTTTGTGGATCGCAGCTTCTTGCTCTGGGTGATCCTGTCGCTCGCTCTCCCGTTTGCGCTTGGAGGCTGGACCGGTTTGTTGTGGGGCGGCCTCGTGCGTATTTTCCTCGGACACCATATTAGCTTTAGCGTCAATTCCATCTGCCACACCTTTGGCAAGCGCGAGTTCGAGACCAACGATCGCAGCCGCAACCAGTGGATTGTGGGAGTGCTGGCTTTCGGGGAGGGCTGGCACAACAATCATCACGCCTTCCCACGCTCAGCCTTTCACGGACTGCACTGGTGGCAGTTTGATCTCTCCGGCTACCTCATCTGGATGCTAGAACGCCTCAGTTTAGCACACGACGTGTATCGCGTCTCACCTGCCATGCTTGCACGCGCTTCTTCGCGAGAGGCTGATCCTGTAGCAAGTTCCTCTCGACCAGGCAATGAAGCGGTCTAAGAATCCAGAAAACTTCTGCGACCGAGGCCTAAAGCTCCATAGTGGAAGCGATTAGAAAGGACCAGACGATGGCTCAGCTCACGCAAAAGGCTACCGACCAGGCAGTTCAGATCACCCTGTCCTTATTACGGGACATCTTCAGTTCTGCTCCACAGCATGAAGTTGCAGTGCGCTTGTGGGACGGCACCACCTGGAAACCAGAGCTTGCAGGATCAACACGCTGCACGCTGGTACTCCAACACCCAGGCGCGCTGCGCAAGATGTTCGTGCCTCCCAGCGATCTGAGCCTGGGTGAGGCGTATATTTACAACGACTTCGACATCGAAGGGGATATCGAAGCTCTTCTCCCACTGATGGAATACTTCCTGGAGAGGCCCTGGGGAAAGATGGAACAGGTGCGTTTTGCGAAAAGCCTGTTGAGTTTGCCGAAGATGGGTCAATCTCGCCCAGGTAACACAGCAGCGAAAGTGCGTGGCGCGCTCCACTCGAAAGAGCGCGATCGCCAGGCCACCAATTATCACTACGACCGCTCCAACGAATTCTACGCGCTCTGGCTGGATGCCCGCATGATCTACTCCTGCGCCTACTTTGCCACGCCTGATGACGAGCTTGAGAAGGCACAGGAGCAAAAGCTGAATTACCTTTGCCGCAAGCTGCGTCTGCAACCAGGGGAGCGTCTGCTGGATATCGGTTGTGGTTGGGGTGGGTTGATCATCTATGCCGCGCAGCATTACGGCGTGGAGGCAGACGGCATCACTCTCAGTCCTCAGCAGGCGAAGTTGGCGCGTGAGCGGATCAAGGAGGCCGGGTTGGAGAATCGCTGCCACGTCGAGATCTGTGATTATCGCGAGGTAAGCAAACCGCGAGGGTATGACAAGCTGGTCTCTGTGAGCATGGCCGAGCACATAGGGAAGCCACTGTTACCGACCTACTTCAAACAAGCGTGGAATTTGCTCCGTCCCGGGGGTGTCTTCCTCAACCACGGCATTAATGTTCACTCTACCGCGCCCACGGTCGGACTAGATTTTATCCACCGCTACGTAGCCCCTGACGGGGAACTGGTATCGCTCGTCACGACCCTGCAAGCGGCGGAAACAAGTGGTTTCGAGGTGCGTGACGTGGAGAGCCTGCGAGAGCACTACGTGTACACGTTGCGCTACTGGCTACGTCGTTTAGATGAGCACGCCGACGAAGCGAAGAGGATAGCAGGTGAGATGATCTATCGCATCTGGCGCTTGTTCATCTCATTGGGGCTACACGAGTTTGAGGTGGGAAGGGGGAACCTGTATCAAACCTTGTTGGTGAAGACGGAAAAGGGACACAGTGGGCTACCGCTGAGGAGAGAGGATTGGTATGCCTGATCTACTGAGCGGAAAAGGTAGTCATAGTTCAGGAAATTGGAGAAACTGATGATGAGAAGATTACTACAAAACCTGCTGGTTCCTGTTGTTATGCGCTTTTTAATCCGGCAGGCAGAAAAGCGTAAACGCCCTTTTATTGGCAGCATCAATGTTGTGAACCGCTGCAATCTGCACTGTGCGGGTTGTTACTGGACCAGAACCGAGCGAGAGCAAGACCGCGCGGAGCTTTCTATCGATGAGGGAGTTGAACTCGTCCATACACTGTGGAAAAGGGGCGTGCGGCACTTTTTCTTTGTTGGCGGTGAACCAATGACCGAACGCGCTAAAGTCGAACGATGGGTGAAAGAGGTTGGAAAGCTTCGAGGCAATTCTATCATAGTTACGAATGGAACATATGGCCTGCCAGCGCCAAACGAATGGCCACGGACACAGTACTATGTTTCTTGTGATGGGGACAAAGCAGGCATGGATCGCGTGCGCGGCTTTGATGTGGTTCATAAAGCGAATGTATTCGAGCAGGTGAAATCCGTTGCTTTTCATCGCAGGGATGTCAAGCTGACCATGACCATCAGCAAGCTCAACGTAGATCGTATTGAAGCGTTCGTACGCCAGGCGGCTACCTGGGGTATTGGAGGCGTTGTCTTTTCTTTTGCTACCCCAAATGTAGGTGAGAGGCAATCGTTTTATCTCACCGCCGAGCGCAAAGAGCAAGCTGTGCAAGAGGTGCTCCGTCTCAAGCGAGAGTTTCGGGATTTTATCGCCATGGGAACGAGGGCAATTGAGTTGCTGCGTCCCTCCGAAGTGGCGCTCTGGTCACCGCGGTGCCCAACCTTTGCTGCCCAGTCAATTCGAGCTGATGGTCAACTCATTGAGCGTTGTATCTTTGGCCCCGAGGGAGATTGCTCACGCTGTGGCTGCAACATCTATACTACCCTTGTAGCTGTACAAGAGGGGGACCGCGAATCGGCGCGGTTTATGACTCCGCCCGCTCGGGTTGCACCGAACTAAGCGCTCATCCGCCTTCTTCCTTTTCACTCCTTCACCTAAATTTTTAAACTCTTCAGTGTTTCGATTCTGGCAGTTTACTATACTGTCTATATGAGAACTCATGCGTTATTGACACTTCTGCATTCCGTAGCATAGTATAGAGATAGGAAATACCGTACGATAGGTTGTGAGAAAGCGTACATGGTGAAAGCTGAACCATCCACTTTGGTTGAAATCCTGCGCTGGAGGGCGTTCCACCAGCCGGATCGTCTGGCCTATACATTCCTGCAAGATGGGGAAACAGAAGAGGTACATCTGACTTATGCGCAACTGGATCAGAGAGCGCGGGCTATCGGTGCCAAGCTCCAGAGCGCGGGGGCGTACGGCGAACGAGCGCTCCTGGTCTATCCTCCAGGATTGGAGTTTGTCGCAGCTTTTTTCGGCTGCCTCTACGGCGGAGTCGCTGCCATCCCGGTTTACCACCCTCACTCGACGCGGCTGGACAAAACTCTGCCTAAGTTCCGTGCCATCGCCAACGATGCTCAACCGTTGGTAGCGCTAACAACCTCTGCATCCCTTGCTCTAGCCGAGAACATAGGCACGCAAGCTCCAGAGCTGTCGGCGCTTCGCTGGTTGGCAACCGACACTTTTACTGACAACCT